>JAZNLC010000242.1:0-5334 GCA_045578895.1 Faecousia sp.
CCGAAAGTATCGGAGGGAAAGATAGTGTGAAAGAAAACCGTCAGGGTTGTCTTTCGCGTCCAATCAAACCGTTTTTCAAACTTTTTTAAAAGTTTGAAAAACGCAGGCAGCTTGTCAAAAAGACTTTTTTGACAAGCTGAAACATCCCTCGCCGCTAACGGCGAGGGATGTACTTGCTTAATCGATCCGTTTGGCCACCACCACAAGACGGCCGTTGGTCAAGGTATATTCGCAGGTGGAAAGGGTGATGATTTTGTCGTCATAGTCCAGATCCAGCCCTGTATCGTAAAAGGCGTTCTCCCGGCAGCCGCTCCAAAAAGCATCCCAGTCGGAATCCTCCTGCGCGTCAATAAATTGGTGATAGGCAAAACCTTCTCCCGCGGTAGCGGTGGTCTTAAACACACAGATGATCTGATAGGTATTTCGGGATCGCAGCGTGTTGAATTGAATAAACGGATGCTCCTGCCAATATTTTTTGCTGGTATAATTGGCCAGATCCGCAAACATAGAATAATCCTGCATCATATGACCGTAGATCACCACATTGTCCGACGGTCTGAGCACATCGCAGTCTTCGTCGGCATAAATACAGCCGCGCATCACCTGCCTGCCGTAAAAATCCCGGTATAGATAATAGTCCTGCTTGTCCTTGCGCTGCACCACAGGATAATCGATATGGGTACCGTCGATGGAGATCCAGCCAATAATGTCCGGATTGATGGCAAACAGCTCCGCAAACTCCGGGAGCATTACCTCCACTTTTCCGGTCTCACTGTGGGTTACCGTTACATAGGGAGATTCGGGCATTTCCACAAGTTCTTCCACGGGCAGCCGTTCCAGCGCAGACCAATCAAAGGTAGGCTTTGCAGGATCCTCGGTAGGCTTTGCCTGCTGCATGATATCCGAAAGATTATCATATTCCTTCTCGGTTTTGGCACCCTCCGAAAAATAATCCAGCAACCGCCAGCCGCAGTACAAAAAGACGCACACCAGCACCAGGATCAGCAAAATGTATGCTGCTTTTCCCAACATTCTTTTCACGGCATGCGCTCCTTTCTTTTTTAAAAATGTCCCGGGGTAAATACCCCGGGACTTGCGTTTTATTTTGCGTACTCGACAGCCTTGGTCTCGCGGATCACATTCACCTTGATCTGGCCGGGGTATTCCAGCTCGGCTTCGATCTTCTTGGCCACATCCCGGGCCAGGATGATCATATTATCCTCGGTGACCTCCTCAGGCTTGACCATAATGCGAACCTCGCGACCTGCCTGGATGGCGAAGGCCTTATCAACGCCGGGGTAGGAGCCGGTCAGCTCTTCCAGCTTCTGCAGGCGGCGGATATAGTTCTCCACGTTTTCGCGGCGGGCACCGGGTCTTGCGGCGGAAACCGCGTCAGCTGCCTGCACCAGCACAGCGATAATGGTCTTAGGTTCTACATCGCCGTGGTGGGCCTCAATGGCATTGACCACAACGGGGTTCTCCTTATACTTCCGGGCCAGATCCGCACCCAGCTGCACATGGCTGCCTTCGACCTCATGGTCGATGGACTTGCCCAGGTCATGCAGCAGGCCTGCGCGCTTTGCCAGCGCCACATCCACGCCCAGCTCGCTGGCCATCAGACCCGCAATATGGGAAACCCCAATGGAGTGGTTCAGCCCGTTCTAACCGTAAGAGGTACGGTACTTCTGACGGCCCAGGATCTTCACCAGCTCGGGGTTCAGGTTATGCACACCGGTCTCGTAGCAGGCGCGCTCGCCTTCCTCGCGGATGGTGCGGTCCACTTCCTTGCGGGCCTTTTCCACCATGTCCTCGATGCGGGTGGGGTGGATACGGCCATCGACGATCAGCTTCTCCAGTGCCAGGCGGGCGACCTCCCGGCGAACAGGATCAAAGCTGGAAACGGTGATGGCTTCGGGGGTATCGTCAATAATCAGGTCCACACCGGTGATGGTCTCCAAAGTGCGGATATTGCGGCCTTCGCGGCCAATGATGCGGCCCTTCATTTCATCGTTGGGCAGGGGCACAACGGAAACGGTGGTTTCTGCGGCATGATCGGCTGCGCAGCGCTGGATGGCAATGGCAATGACCTCACGGGCCTTTTCCTCAGCCTCATCCTTCATCTGCTCTTCGATCTGCTTGATCTTCATTGCGGTCTCGTGACGGACTTCGTCCTCCACGGTCTGCAGCAGGTAAGCCTTTGCCTGCTCCTGCGTCAAGCCGGAGATCTGTTCCAGGGTTGTCAGCTGCTGCTGCTTCAGTTCCTCAGCCTGGACCTTCAGCTGGGCCACTTCGTTCATACGGCGGCTCAGTTCTTCTTCCTTACGCTCGAAAGCTTCGGTCTTCTTGTCCAGGGTGGCTTCTTTCTGTTCCAAACGGCGTTCCTGCTTGCTCAGCTCGGCGCGACGCTCTTTGACTTCCTTGTCGTGTTCCGTGCGGGATCTATGGATCTCGTCCTTTGCTTCCAGCAGCATTTCCTTCTTGCGGTTTTCACCGCTGCGGATAGCCTCGTTGATCAGACGGGTAGCCTCCGCTTCAGCAGAGCCGATTTCCCGTTCGGCAACCTTTTTGCGGATTGCGATACCAATGCCGATACCGATGCCAAGGCCCAAAGCCAGTGCAAGAACGATCAGTATAATCGCTAATACCAGGTCCATAATGTTCAGCACACCTCCTTTATAAGATAGGCACAGCCATAGAAGGTGGGCATAGGAACCCCATGTGTGTTAAATTGGCAAATAAAACCTCCGGGATGGTCCCGGCTGAAAAATCAAGCGCAAATAAACGCCATGAGGCGCATAACCCAAAAATCCAGGCAAATGCCGGTTATACATGAAACGCCGGGGCAAACATACCTCGCCAGCGTACACTATACCGAATCTATTTTAGCGGTGCTTCCACAGAATGTCAAGTGTATTTGCCTAAAAAACACCCAAAGATGAAGCGTTTTTTACCGGCAGACATAGAAATGCCTTTTCCCTCCGTTGACTTCTTTCTTCCTTCGTGATAAAATACCTGCAAATGCGGATACGGCGGAATTGGGGAGCGGTCAGGCTATGGACCAGATGAAAATGAGCAAAAAAAGTTTCTATCGAACCTTAAATGAACAGTTGATCGATGTTTTTTCCTCTTCCCCGAAGTTAAATTACTGCCGTTTCCTTCTGCCGGAAAAAGAAGGCCAGGTTTCTCTTGTGGCCAAATATGTGCCCTGCTTCTCTCCTGAGAGCAGCAGGGAAAATGGATCGGAACCATTTGTCACCCTTGCGGTGTCTGATGCGCCAAAAGGCAGCTTGAAAGTAGTAGAGAGCTGTGATTACGACGCTTATTACTATGGAATATCTCCTGCTATAAACGAAACAGTTATTGTCGAAAGCATAGCAGAAGGAAAGTTAGCAAGTATGGCAGGTTTGGATGCGTTCATTGCAGAGCATTGTACCGGATTCATGCTCCATAAGGATCAGGGCGAATACCTGATTCCGTGTGCCAGATTGTTTGTTCTTTCCATTGCCCATAACTTTGGCATCAAGCTGAAGGTTGAAGATGCTCTGCGTGAGCGCCTCCTTCGGTTTTCAGAAACAACGATGGTGGAAAAAGGTACGCAAAAAGGAGAGATCTTACTTTGCGGTAGCCCCACCGAGGCGCTGTTTTGTGAATTGGATGGATACCATTTCAAGAAAGATGCAGGCCAGACCCACTGGGCGTGCTGTGGTGGGGATGGAGAAGGCTTGTCCATCCGGGAGATTTACAAAAAACGGGAAAATATTGTCCTTCTGAAAGGGCATACCTTTTATTCCGGTGCCCTGCTGCGAATTCTTTATGTGGATAAAGACATTCGCTCCTATGGCAATGATACAGTCGCACCGCTGCAGTTTCTGTTTGAGCGGTCGTCCTACGGAACGGTTTATACATTTGATAACAACTATACCAATCATCCTTTGCTGGACACCTGCCGGGATAAGCTGATCGAAATGTACCGCAAAGACGATGCCTGCAAGCGCAGATTGTTGAAAAAAACCAAAGCAACAGGCAGCAGAGTGGACTATCTTTCTGCAGTCAATGAGTACCTGAAAGATTCAACCAATGTCAATCAAATGGGTGTGACCGGAAATATCATTACTGCCGATGGCGTCCTGCTTATCGGCGAAAGAGAGTCGGCGTCCATCGATGCCGGAGAAATCTATCCATCCGTCAACGGTAACGCCGAAGTCATTGATGGAAGCGTAGGTTTTTACAAACTGTATGCCAATGAAGATTACCCGACCATCGATCTGAAAGCTCCCCGCATTGATTTTTATGGCGAATTGAGTCGGGAAGCCCGTGCTGAACTTTCCGTCTCCACCAGGTCCGATGCCTGGCACTGTTACGGCTTTACCATTTCCGGAAACATACCGGAAGCGGAATCCGGCGAGGCATATCCTTTTTTCAAAAGACGAATGCATTTCAACATTCTGTGTGAGCAATTCTGTAATGATTCTTTCGAGCAGCTTGTTAAAAATCAGAAAACCGCTACCGAAGCCTTTGAGAATCGCACCCTCAGAGGCCTGATCCTGGACTATTATCCCAACCGCAGATCCATGTTCTGGGAGAGATTTCTGAACGGCTGCAGGATGATCTTTGACAACGAAGCATACATTATGGCGGTGGTGGCAATCTGTGTTTTTGTCTCTGCGATCATTACCGCTCTTCAAAGCGAATCCTTGACATCCATGGCATTCACGCTGTCGGATATATTGAACATCGGGTTCTCTGTCCTGGGTGTCATTATGATCATGGTTCTCAGCTATAAGGCCATCAAGAAGTGCATCTTCAGAAAAAAATATATTCAGAAAATTCATATCATCGAAAGTCTTAACGGCAAAAGCAAGGATGGGTTGAAGCAAATTACCAAATACTTTAAAGCACATTCCTGTCATCCGGTAGCATTTGCGGCGGTCATGGCGTATGTTTTGAAAACTTCCAAATATGAATGATCCTGTATTCCATTTCCGAAAGAACAAATCCATGAGACGGTGGAAATGTTTTTCCGGTTTCTCTTGATTTCTCGCAGACGATCGAATACAATAAATAACAGCCGAAGAACCTCTCCGGCTGTTCATACGCGGATGTGGTGGAATTGGTAGACTCATTGGATTTAGGTTCCAACGCGCAAGCGTGCAGGTTCGAGTCCTGTCATCCGCACCATAAAAGCACCGGATTTCGACAAGAAATCCAGTGCTTTTCTAACTTTTTATGTAAGAGAAGAATCAATCTTCTTCCTCATCGGAATCATCATGCTCTGTTTCCTGCTTGTAGCCTTCAATCATTCCATAAATGTTGTGACGTTCCTATCAAAAGCAC
>JAZNLC010000243.1:0-26292 GCA_045578895.1 Faecousia sp.
TGAAGTACCGCAAGAACAGGTCCAGTCACCGTTATCTGCAGGCTTCTTCGCGCCGCACTCGGGGCAGAATTTACCGGTTGCGGTTGCGCCACAACTGCACTTCCAACCGTCCTGTGCAGGTGCGGCAGGAGCGGGTGCTGCCTGCTGTTGCTGCTGCACACCCATGTTATAGAACTGCTGTGCCGCATTGAAACCTCCGCCCATTGCGCCGCCGGCCATACCCATGCCCATAAAGCCGGTCATAGCTCCGGCAGCGTTGCCTGCCGCGGTCTCCATGGCGTTGGCGGTTGCGGTGGTCATACGGCCGCCCATCATAAAGGCGTTCTGACCGTAAGTTGCGGAATCCTCCATCTCCTGGATCTTCTTCATATCCTCGGGGTTCAGGGTGATGGGGTTCAGGGCGATCCTGGCTACGGCAATACCACGGTCTACCCACTCTGCCTGCAAGGCTTCATTCATAGCCTTTTTCAGCTCGTTAGCTTTGGCAGGGATCTGAGCAGGGCGCAGTTCCAGTTCTGCCAGCGCGCCAAAGGCAGGCTGCAGGGCAGAAACGAACTCTGTCTTCAGCTGCTCATCGATGATATCTCTGGTGTAGGCCTGTTCTACATTGCCGCAGACCCTGGTATAGAACAGGAGAGGATCGGAAATGGTGTAGGAATACACACCGTTGCAGCGGACATTGACGGTGCGGCTCATGCCCAGACGCTTGTTCATAACCTCAAAGATGATGGGACTGGGGGTACCAAACTTGTTGCCCATGATCTCCTTGGTATTAAAATAATAGACCCGTTGATCTTTGCCGGTATCGCCGCCGTAGGTGAAGCGCTTACCGACAGCCTGGAAGGTCTTCTTCAGGCTGTCTCCAAAAGAACCGGAAAAAAGGGAAGGCTCTGTAGAAGAATCGTATGTATATTCGCCGGGTTCTGCACAGACTTCCACGATCTTACCCTGCTCGACAATGATCATACACTGACCATCGGCCACGGCAATACCGGAACCGTTACTGATAATGTTATCGCTGCCCTTGGTGTTGGAGCTGCGTTTGCCAGTACGCTTCTGACCCTTCACCACCAGGGTATCCATATCCAGTGCTTCGCAGTAGAAGAATTCCTTCCACTGATCTGCCAGCACGCCGCCTAATGCTCCAATACCTGCTTTAATAAGTCCCATAATACTATCTCCTTTTTTTAAAATTTTCCGTGTCCGCCACCGTGGCTTCGGCCACCGCTGCTTCTATGAACAGAACTGCCGCCACCGGAGGAAGAATTTTCTGATTTACGAACTTTAGATAGGTGACTATACAAATAAATATCCCGTTGGATACCAACACGATAGGTGTCTCGCTTTAGGTAGGAAGCTGCACCGTGCTGTGCCCGGGTTGTATTCATTTGGCTGCGCATGATCAGTAATGTGATAAGCGCTACGACCAGTCCGATCGCAAAAGAAATACCGATCCTGGAAGCGTACCAGCGAAGATCTTTTTGTGGCTCATAATGAATAATCTCGTCTTGCGTTCCTGGGATATAGGATCCTGGGCCGTCATAATCTCCGGGAAAACCATCGATCGGATGGCCGTTATGATATGTCTCAAGATACACTTCTAATGCAACCAAATATGCGCTAAAGGCAATGTAATATTCGTCTTGTGCCAAATACTCAGCAATTTGGGAGAACAGCTCCTGGATTCCGTAATCAGTTACTGCGAAAATCGCGTCTCCGCAGGTGCTGATTGCCCAATCACGGTACTCCATGGAAAGCAGCAGCAGGATACCGTTATATGCCGGGCCAAAGCCGTAGCCATTCTCATCAAAATAGTCATCTGCATAGGATTCGCTGCTTTTTCCCTCCAGGGAGTCTATCGTAAGGATAACGATATCCATTTCATATTGATTTGCCAAATCAGTCGCACGCTGCTCAAGGTCAATCAACTCGCTTTCCGACAAAAGACCCGCATTATCGACGATCTTGGGCTGAGATGCGAATACAGATAGGGGAGAGGATAATAAAAGGAGGATGCATAAAACAAATACCATCAAACGTTTCATGTATCTACCTCCTTATACAGCAAATACAGCAATAATGCTTGCCAATGCGGTAACAGCCGCACAGACTCCGGCAAACCAGCCAATGCTGCGCTTGGGGCAAATCGGGAATGTACCGGTCATTTTTCCTGTTTGGCCATTCATGGCAAATAAGTACGATTTGCCGTGATACTTCGTGTGCAGCATCCAAACCGGAAGTAAAACGTATTTCGCTTTACCGTGCGAAACTTGCAGCTGTCTGCTGGTAGAAACAACAGAAGTGTAGCCAATCAGCGTGTCTTTCACAAGATCCTCAAGCGTCTCTCCCACACGTTGCTCAATGCGGGACTGCCCTTGAATGGGTTCAACATCGTATTTGTCTGCAAGATAGCCGGATAGATATGCTGTTTGAAAATCCATGATCTTAGAAAAATCAAATGGTTCTATTGACTCCATGACAGTATCGTTTGTTTTTGAAGATCCGTCCATAGGAATCCCGGAAAAATCAGCAGATGCCTGCCGCTTCAACAAATAGTGGTCAGTTTTTGTGTAATTGTAACGACTGTCAGACCAGTGACGTACCCGTGTCGCTTTATACTGACCGTGGTATGTACCGCTGCAATCATAGAGCCAAAACGGAATGTAGATACCGCTAATCTTCTCAATGCGGTTTTGAGAACAAAAATCCTTTGGCAGCAAATACTTCTTCTTACATAACTGTTTGAATGCTTCCTGGGCATCCTCTTTGGTCTTTTGGAACGGCAGTACACCATAGGGACGAACGCTTCCGGATACTCTGCCTGGTAAGATCGTAGGGCTGTCACAGTACGGGCAGAAGGTAGCAGCGGTGTTCTCATCTGTCAATAATTCACCGCCACATGATTGGCAGGTAAATGTTTGCAAGTGCATGCTTTCTTCTTCGGTCCAACTATGAAATGTTTGCTCTTCCCACTGAAAGGAATCGGTTTCCTGTGTTTCGTTATAGGCCTTCACTGCTTCTATTTCAAAGTGATTATCGCAGTATTCACAGAGCAATTCCTGCTCTGTTCCGGAAAACTTCAACCCGGCGCCACAGCAAGGACATATGTATTCCATCACAACATCTGTTTGTTCCAAAATATCACCACCTTGTCGTTAGTCTATCATTTATATACAATAAAAGCAAGCACCTCTTCTAGTTTATACTGAAGGGCATTTTCGACAACAAGAGTATTTCCTTATTTCAGATCTCAGTTAAGCGGGGTTTACTTTTTATATATTAAGCGCTATAATGTAGCCCAAGGTGGTGTTCCTATGAAAAATCATACCTTGTCCTTTTTAAAGCTGTTTTTTTCAATGCTGATTTTTGGAAGCATAGGACTGTTTGTTCGTTATATATCTCTCGAAAGCGGCATCATCGCTTTTGGCCGTGCGATTATAGGAGCTGCCTCTCTTTCCGTGCTTTTGCTCTTGAAACACGAAAAACTTTCTGTTACAAACATTAAAAAGCACATTCTGCATTTATTTATGTCAGGAGCGGCGATTGGCTTTAACTGGATCCTTTTGTTTGAATCCTACAGATATACATCGGTTGCCGTTTCGACGCTATGTTACTATATGGCACCTATTTTTGTAGTGTCTTTATCACCTCTTGTTTTGAAAGAAAAAATTACGATCAAGCAATTTTTTTGTATTCTCGTGGCCGTTTTCGGCATTGCTTTGATATCCGGAGTATTTCGCATAGAGAATCTTGAACATAAAGAATTAACGGGAGTTTTATTCGGTCTCGGAGCTGCTGTGTTATATGCTGCAGTAATTCTGCTGAATAAAAGACTTACAGGGGTCACAGCAATGGAGCGAACCGTATGTCAGCTCTCCATCGCTGCCGTTGTTTTGCTTCCCTATAACTTGCTGACATCCGGCTTTTCCCTGCAATCGGTAATGCCGAATTCACTTGTTCTTCTTGTTATTGTAGGCATCGTACATACCGGTCTCGCATACTATTTATATTTTGGATCCATGGAGCATTTAAGCGGACAGAATATTGCAATCGCAAGCTATATCGATCCTGCCGTTGCTGTGATCATATCTGCTGTCTTCTTGAAAGAGCCATTCACATTTGAGACGGTTATTGGCGCAGCAGCAATTCTTGGCGCTGCATTAATCAGTGATTTTTCTTATCGAAAGGGGTCAAAAGAATGATAACAGATGTTGTTGCTGCCCTCATTTGGGATCATGATCGGTTTCTTGCATGCCAAAGACCTGCACATAAAGCGAGAGGCCTACTTTGGGAGTTTGTTGGCGGAAAAGTTGAACCGGGTGAAAGCGCATGTGATGCGTTAATTCGTGAATGCCGGGAGGAATTGGCAGTTACTGTAGCAGTTGACGATGTGTTTATGACCGTGATTCACGAATACCCGGATTTGTCAGTCAGATTAACTCTTTACAATGCATTGATCGTAGAAGGCACAATACAAAAATTGGAGCATAACGATATCCGTTGGATCACAACAAGCGAGATTGATCAGTACGATTTTTGTCCGGCAGATAAGGATATCCTTGTAAAACTGAAGAAAATCGACACCAGAACGCAGGCTGCGCTTATGTCTCTTGCGGATGTAAAGTATAGGGCATTTCAATCAGCATTGATGCCCACTATTGACCCCGAAACAGTATTGGGTGTCAGAATGCCAATACTGCGTAATTATGCGGCTAAAATGAACAGGGCAGGGGAGAAGGAACAGTTTCTTCAAATGCTTCCACATCGTTTTTATGAAGAAAATAATTTGCATGGTATTTTTATTTCCCAAACGAAAGATTTCCCAGCATTGATTCATGCATTGGACCGTTTTCTTCCCTATGTCGATAATTGGGCAACCTGCGACTTAATCACGCCTGCCCTTTTTTCCCGCAGACCGGAGGGGTTACTTCAAAAGGTCGATGAGTGGCTGACGTCGGACCATGAATATACCGTTCGTTTTGCAATTGGTGTATTAATGCGGTACTACTTGGATGATTGTTTCACAGTGGATTTACTTTGGAAAGTCGCACAGCTTCAATCCAATGCCTACTATGTAAACATGATGATCGCATGGTACTTTGCAACTGCGTTAGCAAAGCAATATGACGCAGCCATCCAAGTGATCGAAGACCGCAGGCTGCCCATTTGGGTACACAATAAGTCAATTCAAAAAGCCATAGAAAGCCACAGGATAACACCTGACAAAAAAGCATATTTAAGGACACTTCGAATAAAAATGAAATGAGGAACTGTCATGAAAAAGATTGAAACATCTGCCGCACCTGCCGCTATCGGCCCTTACTCTCAAGGTTACTGCGTCAATGGTTTTGTGTTCACTTCCGGGCAAATCCCCGTTAACCCCGTCAGTGGTACTATTCCGGAAGGAATCAAAGCACAAGCCACTCAAAGCTGTGAAAATGTCGCAGCCATTTTGAATGCCGCAGGATCAACCCTCGATAAGGTAATCAAGACTACTTGTTTTCTTGCCGACATGAATGACTTTGCCGCATTTAATGAAGTCTACGCAAAGTATTTCACCATGCGACCTGCAAGAAGCTGTGTTGCGGTCAAAACACTGCCCAAAAATGTTTTGTGCGAAATTGAAGCCATAGCATTGGCGGATTAATACCAAATTACACTTGATTTTATCGTTGTTCTGCGTACAATAGATAACAAATTGATTGAAAGACGGTGATGGTTTTGAACCGTATCATAATTCCCGAAGGATATGCGCCCTTGCTTGACGAATACGATACACAGCGGGCAATTGCGTATATTAAGCAAACATTTCAAGAGGAGTTCTCTTCTGCTTTAAATCTAAAAAGAGTGTCGGCACCTTTATTTGTCACGGAAGAGTCTGGCTTGAATGATAATCTAAATGGCTTTGAGCGCCCAGTTACCTTTGATGTACCTGCTGTCGGTACAGATGTGCAAGTTGTGCATTCTCTTGCTAAGTGGAAGCGCCTGGCTTTGAAGCGGTATCATTTCAGTGTTGGTAATGGTCTTTATACAGATATGAACGCTATTCGTCGCGATGAAGAATTGGATAATATTCACTCCATCTATGTTGACCAGTGGGACTGGGAAAAGATCATCACTCGTGAAAACAGAAATCTCGAGTATCTCAAGTTGATTGTATCCGCAATTGTAACGGCAATCTGCAACACAAATGACCGCCTGCAGGTTCGTTATCCCCAGCTACATACAAAGCTGAGCAGGGATGTTACTTTTATTACAACACAGGAACTTGAGGATATGTATCCGGATTTTGACGACCATCAGAGGGAAAATGCATATGTAAAAGATCACCCGACTGCTTGCATCATGCAAATTGGCGGAAAGCTTCGTTCCGGAAAGCCCCACGGAGGCCGCGCTCCTGACTATGATGATTGGCAGTTAAACTGTGATATTTTCTTTTGGAATGATGTGCTTGGCCAAGCGCTGGAGATCTCTTCCATGGGTATTCGTGTGGATGAGGAATCTCTCGACCGGCAGCTGACACTTGCCGGATGTGATGAACGCAGGAATCTGCCTTTTCATAAGATGCTGCTTGCGGGAGAACTGCCGCTGACCATAGGCGGCGGTATCGGCCAGAGCCGGCTGAGGATGCTGATGATGGGCTGCGCCCATATTGGTGAAGTGCAGTCCAGTGTCTGGGATGCCAATACTGTAGCTGCCTGTGAAAGAAACGGAATTCGTCTGCTTTAAAAAGAAAAGCTGAGGTTTACACCTCAGCTTTTTCCAGTTCTAGCAGATATTTTTTACGCTGGATTCCACCGGCATATCCGGTAAGGCCCTTGGTTCCGACCACTCTATGACATGGAATCAGAATGCTGATAGGGTTTCTGCCCACGGCATTGCCAACTGCCCTGGCGGACATTTTCTCCTTGCAGCATGTGGCAGTGATCTGTCCGTAAGTTACGGTTTGACCGTATGGGATTTGCATCAACATTTGCCACACTTTCTGCTGGAAAGGAGTACCGGACGGGAGCAACTGGATATGATCCACACTGGGGTTTTCTCCTGCAAAGTAGGCAGTCAGCCACTGCTTTACAGTTTTAATGATTGGTATTTCGTTTGTAGCGACGCTTTCGTCTGGCAAGGAAAAATGTTTTTGTCCTTCCATCCACAGCCCGGTAATGCACTGCCCATCACTGGCAATGGTAAGTGTACCCAGTGGGGAGGGATATGTGTCAAAATATATCATAGTTCAATTTTGAAAACGGATCTGCTGATCGGCGATCAGCGGATAGGAAATCGTGTTGTTGCCATCTAAATATTCTCTGTTCATATCTACAGCGCTGATTTGGCTGTTTTGGTAAGTGGTGTAGTAGTAGATACCCTTATCGGTGTTACAGCAGCTGCTGTAGATGGTGTATTCGTAGTGGCCGCCTTCCACAGCAGCCAGGCCAATCTGCTGAGCGACACTGCCAAGAATGTGGAAAAACTGGCTGATGCTTTCCGATTCGGTGTCTCCGCTGCGGGAGTTCAGCTTTGTAAAGGCAGCCTTCACAAACCGGGAGGCTGAAGAAAGATCTCCGGGCAGACCGATTCCTCCCATACCCAGGCTGTAGGGCGACAGATCTACCTTGTTTGAAAACCGATTCTCCGGAATAGCGGATGTGACATTCATATAATTGGCCAAGTTGTACATGTGGAAGTCAAAGGGTGGATTGTTGGTCAGAATGCCGATGGGGTTTTCGTACACTTTCAGACCGTCTTCCATTGGTTCCAGCACAAGGCACCGGCTGCGGTCAGCCAGGATCCAGTGCAGGGGAGAAAGGGGGAATTCCTTACTGAAGGGAACGTTCCATAGATTCAGTTTTTGGAGCATTTGCTTTGCTTGTGCAGCTGTCGCGCACTGCCCCAAAAGCCATGGGATCAGCTCAAAGGGCGCAATGTTATCCTTGCTTTCGTCTTTTTCGTAATATACGGCATTTCCGGGAAAATTTAATCCCGCCAAACTCAGGCCCATTTCATTGGTGGCTTCATAGTACAGTGGATATCCGTCTGCGACGGTCGCCATACCGATCATAGCATAGTGTTTTTCAAGGCGCATTCCGTTGCGGAACGCAAAAGGATAATTTCTGGGAGTGACAGTCACACTTTCCCGGTATGACATATGCAAATCCAAATTCCGACCGAAGTAGAAATCCTTTGTTAAATAGGTTGCTGCGGTACACATATCAATTCCTCCCGGTGCATAATATGGTAATTGTGGAATAATACGCATTTCTATAGCATACAATAAAGAAGATACCCCGAAGTGTCAAGTCTATCCTTTAAAGGAGCGGCAGAAAATGTTTTGGTTACTTTTAGCAGGTGTTGCGCTTTCCGGTGCTGTGCTATGGATCAGCCGTTTTTGCTATCGGCTTGCTTTTTATAGTTTAAACGAAAAAGAGCAGGATATTTATGCGATACCACCGGGCAAACAATATGAGGCGGTAGCGGACAGAATACTGGAGTTGATCCATGAAGTGGAGGAATTACCGTATGAGATCGTAAGCGTTACAGCCCGAGATGGCCTGCATTTGGTCGGTAGGTACTATCATTTTCGTGACGGCGCTCCGGTGATGCTTCTGTTCCACGGTTACCGTGGTAATGGCAGGCGGGAATTTGCCGGAAACAACCGCATTGCCGCTCAGTTGGGCTTAAATGTGATTGCGGTGGATGAGCGGGCTCATGGAAAAAGCGGCGGTCACACCATAAGCTTTGGCATCAAGGAGCGGTATGATTGTTTGTGCTGGGCAGATTATGCGGCAGAACGGTTTGGAAACGAAACGCCGATCATTCTCTCGGGAGTTTCCATGGGGGCTGCGACGGTGCTGATGGCATCCTCTTTACCCATGCCTGATTCAGTTAAGGCGGTGATTGCCGATTGTCCTTACTCTTCACCAAAGGCGATCATCCAAAAAGTGAGCAGAGATGTGAAGCTGCCGCCAAAACTAGCCTATCCCTTTGTTGTGATTGGTGCGCTGGTATTCGGCAGGTTCAGAATTTGGCAATCCAGCCCTCTGAAGGAGGTTCGAAAAACGAATCTGCCGATCTTGTTGTTCCATGGTGATGCCGACCGTTTTGTGCCGTGCCAAATGAGCGAGGAGATCTTTGATGCCTGCGCTGGCGGTGGGGAACTGGTGATCGTACCTGGGGCAGGTCATGCCCTGAGTTATTTTTCAGATACGCAGCTGTATGTCGGAAAAGTATCCGCTTTTTTGAAAAACTGTAATATACTCCCATGAAAAAACCCGGTCCGAATGGACCGGGTTTTCGTTAGATTTTGGGAACGGGAGTAGGACGTGCGGCATCAAAGATATCGTCAACATTGAATAGGTCTTCCAGCCTTTTAGGATTGTACCACATGCGGTAGCCGTCCAGATTTCTGCGGCCGCCGCGGAAGTAATTGGCACCCAATTGTGCCCAATATTTATTGCTGTCCACATTGAAGAAGTAGCGGTAGCCGTCTTCATACAGTGCCGCAAACTTGGCGTTGTCAAAATCATAGGGGTTGGCATCGGAAATGTCGGAGCCGTTAGGGTAGAGGATAATATCCACTTCACCAATAATGGTTTCTACAGTGTTTTCCCACTTGTCAGAGTCAACAGCAACATTCTCGTCAGGAATCTCTCCGTAGGAAGGATGGCCGTAAGAATGGCTGGACAGGATCCAACCGTGATCCCGCAGACATTGAGCGACCTCCTTAGCAGCGGCAATTTCCTGCTGATATCTGGCGGCGCCCAAAGCTGCTTCATAGCTGGGCTTTGTGCGGTAGCCGAATACACCTTCATAGCCGGTCATACCAAGAATTGCTCTTGCGCCGTGATAAGAAAAATCAGGGTGTTCCTGAATGAACTTTTCCAATATAGGAACGAGGTCATAATCACCGGTTGTCACATTGCCGTTCTCGTCCATATATTCACAGGTGGGATAGCCGTCCTCGCCTACAACAAGTCTGTGGGCAAATCCGTCACCCGCGGTATCCGCAAAGATCGGCGTTTCGTTTTTGCCGTCACCGGTGCCGATCATGTAGCTGTAGTAATTGACGTCATCCTGGCTCATGATGAAGGGGATCTTTCCCTCCGGGATACGGATATTGCCCCAGGAGAAGAAGCTGCCGTCAGGTGTGGTCACTTCATAGGCAACATCATAAGGAGAAACCAGAATGTAGCCACGTTCATACATTTCTTCCAGCATGGCTACAAACTCGTCGCAGGTGGTCATATACCGGTTGTAACCTGCTTCATCAGCATCGCCGTCAAAAGCGCGGGCGGGATCAACGATCAAAGAGTGGAAGAAAACGTGAGTAATCTTACCCATATCCGGCCAGCTAACCAGTTTGGCATCTTCTTCCTCAAACTTTTTTACCATTTCGGTCATTTTGGGAAACTGGTCGTAGTATTCGAAGGTTTCCAGCATATTAATGGCACCCTGGTAATCAAAACCCAAAGATGCCCACTCGGCATCCTTCATTACCTGCTCTGCAAGAGCATTGATCTCCTGCTGAGACAGGGTAGGCTCTGTGGTGGTTTCAATGGTTGCTGGCTCAGTGGGCCGGTTAGCAATACTGGTGCGAATGCCGTTGACCAAAGCACTTGCGCCCCAGCCAACCAGACATACCAGCGCCAGTACGATCAAGCCAAAGCGGATGGGCGGCCAGTATTTGCGAAGTATCCGCTTCCACTTGGGAACTTTTTTTCTTCTGCGTCGAGCAGGCGGATAGCTCTGCCCTCGTTCATTTCTTTCGTCCATATAAACACCTTCTCAAGGCAATATTTTTTCTTATTATAACCCATTTTGTCATTATTTGCAATCGTTGATTTATTAATTTTCGGAACAAAAAACTGCCAACACAATCGTGTTGGCAGTTTTCAATTATTTGCCTGCAAGGGCTCTTTCCAGCCAGACGCTGCCGAAATCCAAAGCGGTATACAAACCGGCCTTTTCACCCTTCTTGACCACACGGTCGCGGCTGCGAACTGCGGGATCGGTCAGCTGCAGCTGGACGGAGACACGGGATGCAATCTCACTGTCACCGACTTTTTTGGTTTCGAGGATCTGGAGCATAACAATATGGGTGTCTGCCATGGAGCCGTAATAGATCAGGTTATCCTTACGCATCAGCGGACGGCCCTTGTACATCAAAACTTCCTTCTGTTCAGACATGGGAACCTCCTTAGAAATAAGCAGGGTGCCTTTGCCGCAGCAAAAGCACCCGGCGTTGATTACTGCTGGTCAAACAGATAGCACTTGACCAAAGCCTGCATCATCTCATCCCGGTCCAACTTGCAGATCATACTGCGGGCGTTATTGTAGTTGGTGATATAGGTAGGATCTTCTGTCAGCAGGTAGCCAACGATCTGATTGATGGGATTATATCCTTTTTCACTCAAGGCGTCGAACACTGTGCGGAGGATTCTGCGCATGTTCTCTTTGTCATCGCTGGGTACAGTGAATTTAATGGTGCTTTCCGTCATAGGATCGACCTCCTTCCAAATAATGAAAATATTATACCCCAAAATAAATACGCTGTAAAGACCTTGCGGAAATTTTTATCAGCGAAGAACAGCACCCAGCTTTTCCTGAGCTGCAGCTAGGACTTTGTTCATGACACCTTCGGAATCGGCATCGGTCAGAGTACGGTCATCGGCGCGCAGTTCCATGGAGAATGCCATGCTCTTCTTGCCCTCGGGAACACCGGTTCCGCGGTAGATATCGAACAGCCGGACACTGCGCAGCAGCTTACCGGCGGATGCTTCGATCACTGCTTCTGCCTGGGCAACGGTGATCTCCTCATCGCAGAGCAACGCCAGGTCACGGGTAACGGTGGGATACTTGGGCAGGGGGGTGTAGGTAGCCTCAGGCAGCTGCAGACCGAACAACTTGGTCAGGCTGATTTCTGCACAGTAGACCTCTGCGTCAATGCCGTAGTTCTTGGCAACCAGAGGATGTACCTGACCCATATAGCCAACATCGATGCCGTCAATGGTGACCATTGCACAGCGGCCCGGATGGTAGCTGGGATTATCCTTTACAGCAGCATAAGAAGCCTTTTTCAAACGCAAGCCGGCAAACACAGCTTCCAGCTCACCCTTTAGGGTGAAGAAGGTCTCACCGGTGCCGTAAGTGCCCAATACCAACATTTTCGGCTCTTCGGGCAGCGCTTGACCCTCGGTAGGCAGATAGATCTTTGCCAGTTCGTAGAGCTTTGCGGACTTGTTTTGGTAGGCGTTGTTGCGGGACAGAATATCCAGCATAGAGGGCAGGGCGATGGTACGCATGACGGAGGTATCTTCACCCAGAGGGTTCTGGATCTTCAAAGTATTGCGCAGAGGAGAATCAGCGGCAACACGGATCTGGTCGAAAATGGTGGGAGATACGAAGCTGTAGGTGATGATCTCGCTGTAACCCAAACTGCGGCAGACTTGTCCTGCTTTGGCTTCAAAGACCATCTCGGGGGCATAGCCACCCTGGGTAGAGGTCTGGAAAGCGGTGGTCGGGATGTTGTTGTAACCGTAAGAGCGGCCAACCTCTTCCGCAATATCGGCCATCAGATTCAGGTCGGGACGGAAAGAGGGGACATGAATGGTATCACCGTCCACTTTAATCTCCAGCAGATTCAGGTATTTGACCATGTCTTCCCTGGAGATCTCCGTGCCCAGCAGTTTGTTAATCTTTTCAGGCTCCAAAGTCAGCGTCTTTTCTTCGGGAACATAGTTGATGATATCAATGGTGCCATCCAGCACATCGCCGCATTCCAGCAGCTCCACCAGTTCGCAGGCGCGTTGTACAGCGGGTACAGTCATCATGGGATCCAGATTCTTTTCAAACTTACCGGAAGACTCGGTACGCATGCCCAGTGCCAGTGCGGTCTGACGGATGGAAGTGCCGTTGAAGTTAGCGGACTCAAATACAACAGTGGTGGTGTCATCCAGAATTTCGGAGTTTTCGCCGCCCATGATACCGGCAAGGCCGATGGGTTTATTCTCGTCCGCAATGACCAGCATACCGGGCTGCAGCTGACGCACATTGCCATCGAGTGTGGTCAGAGTCTCACCCTCTTCAGCCTCACGGACAACGATCTTGCCGGAGCCGACATAACGGTAGTCAAAAGCGTGCATGGGCTGACCGTACTCCAGCATGACATAGTTGGTGATATCCACGATGTTGTTGATGGAACGGATGCCGTTGGCACGCAGACGCTCTCTGAGCCACTTGGGAGAGGGACCGATCTTGACATTCTTTACCATACGGGCAGTGTAACGGTTGCACAGCTCCTCCGCGGGAACTTCCACATCCAGCATCTCGTACATGGAACCGGCATCGCTGCCTTTGACAACAGGCTCATGGTGGCGCATGGTCATGCCAAAAGCGGCAGCGGACTCTCTTGCCAGGCCGATGATACTGTAGCAGTCGGGGCGGTTGTTGGTGATCTCGAATTCTACAACGGTATCGTCGTTACCAATGATCTTATTGATATCATCGCCGATGCAGCAGGGTTCTTCAATGATCCAAATGCCGTCCAGGATAGCATAGGGGAAGTCACCCAAAGTCAGACCCAGCTCTTCCAAACCGCAGAGCATGCCGTTGGACTTCACACCGCGGAGCTTGCCCTTGGTGATATGCACGCCGCCGGGAAGCCAGGAATTGTGCTTGGCAACAGGAACCATATCGCCGACCTTCACATTCTGTGCGCCGGTGACGATCTGCACAGGCTCCTCTTCACCAACGTCGATCTGGCAGACCCACATGTGATCGGAATTTTCGTGACGAACGATCTCCAGCACCTTACCGACGACAACATTCTTGATCTCGGCATCCATGCGCTCCCAGGTCTCTACTTTCTGACCGAAGACGGTCAGAGTTTTAACATATTCTTTGTCGGAAACGTGGGACAGATCCACGAATTCCTCATGCAGCCATTTTCTGTTCAGCTTCATAATCTATCCCTCCTTAGAACTGGTTCAGGAACCGAACATCGTTATCGAAGATCAAACGCAGATCTGTGATCTTCAGGCGGCCCATGGCCATACGCTCCAGGCCCATGCCAAATGCAAAGCCGGAGTATTTTTCGGGATCAATGCCGCAGTTCTCCAAAACCTTGGGGTGTACCATGCCGGCACCCAGCAGCTCGATCCAGCCTTCACCGTGGCAGGTGGAGCAGACATTACCGCCGACCTCGCCGGTGCCGTGGCACTTATGGCACTGCATGTCCATTTCGCAGCTGGGCTCGGTGAATGGGAAGTGGTGGGGACGGAAACGGACATTGGCATCGTGACCGTAGATCTTTCGCATGATGGTGATCAGAGCGTCCTTCAGGTTGCCCATGGTGATGTTTTCCGCAACCACCAAACCTTCGATCTGATGGAACATAGGGCTGTGGGTAGCATCCGCCTCGTCCTTACGGAATACGCGGCCGGGAGCCAGCATGCACAGGGGGGGCTTATGATTTTCCATGAAGCGGATCTGCATGGAGCTGGTCTGGGTACGCAGCAGCACGGAATCATCGTCGTTGAAATAGAAGGTATCGCTGCGGTCACGGGAGGGGTGTCCCTCTTCGATATTCAAACGGGTGAAGTTATAGGCAGCCAGTTCCACTTCGGGGCCGTCAACGACGGTATAGCCCATACCAACAAAGATCTCCTTGACCTCTTGCAGGACCTGGTTCATGGGATGCTGATGGCCCAAAGTAACGGTTTCGCCGGGAATAGTAACATCGATTGCTTCGCTTGCCAGCTTGGACTCCAAAACCTTTGCGTTTACGGTTTCCTTGCACACCTCCAGCTTTGCTTCGATTTCGGCGCGAACGGCGTTGGCCAGCTGTCCCATAATCGGGCGCTCTTCCGCGGACAGCTTGCCCATCTGCTTCAAAACGGCGGTTAGCTCACCTTTTTTGCCGAGGAATTTAACGCGGACCTCATCCAAAGCGGCAGGACTGTCTGCGGCTTCCAAAGCGGAAAGCGCCTGCTGCTTGATTTGTTCCAATTGTGCTTTCATGTATGTTTTCTCCCTTCCGGTGTTGTTTATAGAATAAAAAATGCCTTCCATCCCATATCCGGGACGAAAGGACTTCCTTCCGCGGTACCACCCGCAATTCGCCTGTAGGCGCAGCTCAGGATGCAAACACATCCGTGATCGTTAACGGAATCATCCGGCGCACCCTACTGAATCGTTCAGGCGGCAGCTCATGGGGGAAGGCCCGGTATCATGTGTAAGCGGCTCACACCATTCCGCCTTCGCTACGATCACATTACCGATACAAGACAGCCCAATCTCAGCTTTTTGTATATCATTGAGATACTAGCACATCCCGAAGAAAAAAGCAAGGATATTTTGCTGTTTTCGTGGACGAAGGAGAAACTTTGTGCTATTTTAATGGTAATAACAGGAGGAGGACTGGCAGTATGTGGGAATTGAGTCATGACGCTGTATTAAATCTGTTGCCTGACAGACAGCAGGATGCGCATAAAGGCGATTTTGGAAAGATTCTTTTGCTTTGCGGAAGCAGAGGTTTTACGGGCGCAGCTGCGCTGGCTGCTATGGGTGCCCTACGCAGCGGTGCAGGACTTGTATACCTGGGTGTACCGGAGAGCATTTATGCCATTGAGGCCGTCAAATTAACAGAACCGGTCGTATTTCCGTTACCGGACCGGGATGGAACATATTCTGCCGAAGCGGTGAATGAGGTCAGTAAATTGCTGCCGAAGATGGATGCGGTTTTAATTGGCTGCGGTATGGGACGGTCGGAAGGGACCTTGGCGGTGTTGGAAATCGTTATGACGGAGGCTGTTTGCCCGGTGGTAGTGGATGCCGATGGCATAAATCTTTTGGCGACGCATAAGGATATGTTGCGTGGAAGAAAAGCAAGTACGATCATCACACCGCATGCAGGGGAGTTTGAGCGGGCCTTTGGCCCGATCCTGCCAGACAGAAAGACAGCCGCTGAGCAGCTTTCTGCTTCCTTTGGATGCGTCACACTGCTCAAAGGACACGGTACGGTTATAACGGATGGATGCAGTACATACATCAATCCGACAGGTAATCCGGGTATGGCTGTGGGTGGCAGCGGCGATCTTTTGGCGGGTATCATCGTCAGTTTGCTGGGACAGGGGCTGATGCCGTTGCATGCTGCGGCTGTGGGGGCATGGCTGCATGGCGCAGCGGGTGATCTTTGTGCGAAACAGATGGGTCAGTACGGTATGCTGCCTACGGACATGCTGAAACTACTTCCGCGACTTATGAAATAAGGTGGGAGTTATTTGAAGCGGCTTGTTTCGATCATACTAGCGGCCGTATTGTTATGCGGCTGTGCAGCCCAGGAAGATCATATGCAGCGGGGATTGGCTCTGCGGGAAAGACTGTTAAATCAAAGTTGTAGCTTTGTAGCGCAGATCACTGCCGATTTCGGTGACAAGACCCATACATTCCGGGTTGGCTGCACGGCAGATACCAGCGGTGAGGTATCCTTTGTGGTGATAGCACCGGAATCCATATCCGGAATTATGGGGAGCATGAAAGCAGACAGCGGATATCTGACCTTTGATGACACGGTACTGGCATTTCCGCTCCTTGCCGATGGAGAGGTGTCTCCAATCAGTGCCCCGTGGCTTCTCATCAAGACACTGCGCAGTGGTTATATGGCCAGTGCGGGCATGGATGGGAATGAATTACTGCTTACACTCAGTGACAGCTATGAAGAAAATGCACTTCATGTTGATATCTGGCTGACCCGGGAGGATATTCCGGTTCGTTGTGAAATTTTATGGCAAGGGCGTCGGATCTTATCGGTTGAGATCGAAGATTTTTCCTTTGTGTAGCATTTTCCACCTTTTTGCATAGGATAATTTGCAAGCGTGATTGTATATTTTCCTTTTGTACGTGGGACAATTATGGTAGCCGCGTTACATAAGGACACATATCCGGTAACGCAGGCAATGCTACATCGGAGTGTGAAGCACATGGATAGCACCGTAAAACGGGGAGATATCTTTTATGCGGATCTGTCGCCTGTGGTGGGTAGCGAACAGGGAGGAACCCGTCCTGTTCTGATCGTCCAAAATGACACGGGAAACCGGCATTCGCCCACTGTGATTGCCGCAGCCATTACAAGTCAAACCGGTAAGGCCCGGCTTCCAACCCATATTAACATCCCTGGGGGCAGTGTCGGTCTGAGCAAAGATTCCGTGATCCTGCTGGAACAGATCCGCACAATCGACAAAAAGCGTCTGCGGGAGCATATGGGAAAGCTGGACGAGAAACAAATGAACCTTGTAGATGAAGCCATTGCCGTCAGCTTTGGGCTTCATGATGATAGGGCGGTTGAATGAATATTCCCCCTGCCGCATAGACTTGCGGCAGGGGGATCTTTTATGGAAACATATCCAATTCATATGGCACGGGAGAGAATCGGCACCGCTGAAGTGGTGCGGCAGGGCTTGTACTACCGGATTCGCTGTTTGTGTCGCTTAAGCGGAAACATCCCGGTCCGAATCCGGGTTGTCGGTGAAAGAGAAGCAGATCTTGGACTGTGTGTACCCATGGGAACTGCTTTCGGTTTGGAAACCAGCATCCCAATCAGTCGTGTCGGACCGGGATTGCCGGAATTTGTTGCCATGCCCTGGCATAGGGAAGCAGAGCAAGCCGCAGTTATATCACCCGACGAACCTTTTTCCGATATCAAGCGCCTAAAGGATGCTTATCTGGTCTGGCAGGGGACAACGCCGGGCATTGGATTTCGGTCTAAAAATTCATTTCCAGACCAACCGGGCAATGGTCAGAACCTAAAATGTCGCTGTAAATAGGTGTGGCTGTGATCTTATCCGCAATGCGGTCAGAAACCAAAAAATAGTCAATGCGCCAACCGGCATTTTTTTGCCTTGCCTGGAACATATAGCTCCACCAGGTGTAGGCACCCACTGCGTCAGGATGGAGGTAACGGAAAGAATCCGTAAAACCGCAGGCCAGAAGTTTACTGAAGCTTTCACGCTCTTCATCCGAAAAACCGGCATTTCCCTTGTTGGACGCAGGATTCTTCAGATCAATCTCTTTGTGGGCCACATTCAGGTCACCGCAGAGGATAACAGGCTTTTTCTTGTCAAGGCAGGAAACATAGCTGCGAAAAGCTTCGTCCCAGGCAAGCCGATGATCGATTCTTGCAAGTTCCCGCTGCGCGTTGGGTGTGTAGCAGGTAATCAGGAAGAAGTTTTTAAACTCCAGTGTGATCAAGCGGCCTTCTGTGTCCAGCTCTGCAACACCCAGGCCATAACGGACGGACAAAGGCTGGTCCTTGCAAAAGATCGCGGTGCCGGAGTATCCTTTCTTCTGTGCATAATTCCAGTACTGACGGTAACCGGGGAGTTCCAGGGATACCTGGTCAGACTGCAGCTTTGTTTCCTGCAAGCAGAAACAGTCAGCATCCGAACGGCTGAAAAAATCAGAGAAACCCTTTTGCAAGCAGGCTCTTAATCCATTTACATTCCATGAAATCAGCTTCATAATGTCTCCTATTGTGTATTGTTTTGCATACCCGGATCGTCGAAAAAAACAGATTCTTCATTGATCGTTACAAACTCTGCGCCCTCGAGCAAAGCGGTTTCACAGCGAATGCATACCTGATTGGCTTTTGTGATCGCCATTGCGGTTTTTGCCAGGCAGGAACAAGCTATGATCATGGGAATTCCTGTTAATTGGGCCAGATGGTCCGTTAGTGTCAGGTAGAGGGTGTTTCCTTCGATACTCAGTGTAACCAATTCCGTTTCCTTAGGGAAAGGATTTGCCAAAGCGGGGTCCAACGGGCCCTCCAAATAAACGCCGATCACCTGTCTGGCAGAACGGTAAATGATGTCATCCCTTAACTCTTCCTGCGCACTTTGGGCAAAAAACCTGCCTTCCAGGGCATCGTAGCCATAATTCTGTCTTGGATAGTAGAAATGCAGTGTAATGGGAGATTTATCTTTACTGCAACCCAACTGACACAAAAGCAGAGCAGAAGCGACGATCAAACATATGATTTTCTTCATCAGTATTCAGCCTCCGTATCAAAAATCGGGAAACGAACCGTAAAGACAGACCCTTTACCCAGTGTGCTTTCCACATCAATGGTTCCGTCATTCTTTTCCACCATGCTTTTCACAATGGACAAACCGAGGCCGCTGCCACCGGATTTCCTGGAACGGGCTTTATCAACACGGAAGAAACGGTCAAACAGATACGGGATCGCGTCTTCCGGGATACCGACACCGGTGTCCCGGATGGACAATACGGCAGTTTCCTCTTCACGATACAGCATGATTGTCAGTGTTCCGCCAGCGCGGTTATATTTGATACCATTTTCCACAAGATTGAAAATTATCTGGTACAAGTCATCTTCCGGAATCAAAATAGGGGAATCCTGAATGAAGTCCGTAATAATGGTAATATCGTTCCTGCCAGCAATACCGGAAAGCATACGCAGGACTCGCTGTGTTGTTGGAAGAATACCCACGATCTCCATGTCAACTTCGTCTTCCGATTCAATGCGGGAAAGTGACAGCAGTTTGGAAGACATACGGTTGAGCCGCTCCGCTTCGTTGCCGATATCACCGACGAATTCTCTTACCGTGTCAATGTCCATATCATTTTGTAAAATGGAGTCCGATAAGAGCTTGATAGATGCAAGCGGCGTTTTCAATTCGTGTGATGCATCTGAAACAAATTGCCGGCGCTGGCCTTCTGAGGCGTGGAGTTTGTCGGTAAGATCGTTGAATTCGTCACCCAAAAGCGTAAGCTCGTCCCTGCCGCCAACCTGAACCTTGTGAGTATAATCTCCGTTACGGATGATCTGCATGGATGACCGTATCCGCTTTAGCCGCCGGGAAAAACGCGAAGAGAAAAAAACGGAGAAGAGGACAACAGCGACTTCCAACACAAAGGTAACAGAAAGAATATTCCGCTGCAGGGAGGCGATGAGTCCACCTTGTTGCGCGTCATTTTCCATCATGTAAACAACGCCGGTCAGTGTGCTGTATGAGTAGATAGGTGTGGCGGCTTTGGAAATCATGATTCCGTCCTGAAAAGACCAGGAAAATACATTATTGCTTAGCAGCGCCTGGAGTATTTCCGGAAGCAGGGCATAAGAATCTACAGGTGATCTTCCGAGAGAATCATAGATCACCTGTGCTTTATGGTCAGTTACGATCAGCCGCGTGGCGGCAATATTACCTGTTTGTTCCACAACGGTAGCGACGGTTGTGGGATTCAGTACTTCAATTTCCGCAATATCGGCTGCGATGATTTGACAGCGTTCAATCATGGAAGCTTCTTTGCTGCTGTAGAATAACTCCTGGCTTCTGCCGGAGGAGTATATGTTCAAAAATAAAAGTACGATGAACGTAATGACCACATAAGTCATCGCGTAGCGGAACTGGGAGTTTCCGTACTGTTTTGTAGATTTTGAATTATTTCCGGAAGTAATAACCAACGCCCCACTTTGTCATAATATATTGCGGCTCAGCAGGATTTTCTTCCAGCTTTTCTCTGAGCCGACGGATATGCACGTCTACCGTGCGGATATCGCTGCGGTATTCATAGGCCCAAATCGTATCCAGCAAGGCTTCCCTGGAATAGACTCTGTTCGGATTGCGCATCAAAAATTCAATTACATCAAATTCTTTTGCTGTCAAATCCGCTAATGCATTGCCTCTGTAGGCATTACGGGCATCGAAGTCCAATGTGATACTACCAATGGTCAGTGTGTTGGCTGTTTCTGCTTTGAGACTGCCTGAGCGCCGCAAAAGGGCACGGATGCGGGCCTTCAGTTCCAAAATGTTGAAAGGCTTTGTCAGATAATCATCTGCACCATGATCAAAGCCAATCAGCTTATCCATATCGTCTGCTTTTGCTGTCAATAGGATAATCGGAATGTTTGAAAATTCGCGGATCTTGCTGCAGGCCGTTAAGCCGTCCATTTCCGGCATCATGACATCCAACACAATCAAATCGGGATTTTGGGTTTGTGCCATCATGACTGCGTCAATGCCGGTAGACCCGGAAATTACATCATATCCTTCATTTTGCAGGTTAAAGCGAATGCCTTTTACCAACAGATCTTCATCGTCTACGACCAAAATTTTCATGTTAATCCTCCACGGTGATATAATCCAAAAGAGACAGCAGCTTTTCAGGCCCGATACCTTCCACCTGGGAAATATCGGTTACTGCCTTGAAAGGCCCGTTTTCCGCCCGAAAGTCTACAATCCGTTTGGCTAAAACCGGTCCAATTCCCGGAAGTGTATCCAAAAGCTGTTCGGATGCGGTGTTGATATTCACCAGTTGCTTTGGCGCGTTGGTTTCGACTTCTGCTGCTGTGGCTGTAATTTGACTTGTGGGTAATGCGGCTACCTGAATAGAGACCGGCTTACTTTGGATGTTTCTTCCAGTAAGCAAACCAGCAATAAAGCAGGCAAAAGCAACGGTAAGTCCCAAAAGCAGAAAAGTTCCGCCTTTTTTCATGGAGCAGTTCCTCCTAGATTGACTACGGCAAAAAATACTGATATAATACAGCCATTATACACAATTATTTTCCCCGGGACAAGTCCGACGGCGGGATAATGAGGTAAAAATATGAAATTTATTAAGGTTTTCTCTGTTGTGCTGTGCGTATTGCTGCTTTTTGGCGCGATACCGGTGCATGCAACGCAAGTAAATGAAACAACGGATCCGACATCACAAACGGACTTAGCATATGAAAGCGGTATGGGTGACAGCTCTGTAAACAGCGGTTGCCATTCCCTCAATGCGTTGTCTCCTCTATGGGGAAGCAATAAGCTGCTGGAAACTGCCGGGGCTGCCATGCTATATGAAATCGAAAGCGAGACAATGGTCTATGCATGGAACCCTGATGTTGAGATTTACCCCGCCGCATTGGTCAAAATCATGACCTGCCTGCTGGCACTGGAAAACGGTAACCTCAGTGACGAGATTGTAGTGACTTCTACCGCAATGGCTACGTTGCCGAAGGATACGTATAATTTGGTGATTGGTGAACGCTGGACTCTTGAGCAGTTGCTTTACTGCCTGATGGTTGGCGGCTTAAATGATGCCGCTGCAGTTATTGCTGAGTATGTTTCCGGTTCTCAGGTTGCCTTTGTCGCCATGATGAACCGCCGTGCGAAAGAAATTGGCTGTACAAATACCAATTTTACAAACGCAAATGGTTTTCACGACAGCAAGCAGGTTTCCACCACCCGTGACCTGGTAAAGATCCTGAACGAAGCGTTGAAGAATGAACAGTTTTTCCAGTTTTTCTCTGAGACATCCTTTACACTGCCCGAAACGGAGTACGCACCCGCCCGTATCCTGGATACGACCAACTATATGATGAGCTTAAAGATCACTGCCGAGTACTACGATAACCGTGTGACCGGTGGCAGAACCGGTTTGACGGATGCTAGAGAGCGTTGTCTGATCGTAACGGCAAAGAGCAACGGTCTGCATTATATTGCAATCGTCATGTGTGCCAAAGAAACTGTAGACGAGAAAGGTGACATCGTCCGTTTCGGCAACTATGAAGAGGTAAAAGAACTGTTGAAACTTGGCTTTGACGGTTTCGAGGTCTATCAGGTTCTTGGAGAGGATCAAATACTGACGCAGTATCCGGTTCTGAACGGACAGAATCATGTTGGTGTAGGCCCCTCTGAGACTTGCTATACTGTTTTACCGGCCGGTACGCTTACTACAGCGCTTTCCTACCGCTACGATAATAACAGTATTGCATTGTCTGCACCGGTGGATTCCGGAATGCCCATCAACAATGTTCAGGTGTGGTATGGCAATGTATGCGTTGCGCAATCTCCTGTAGTCACAAAGAACAGCAGCGCGGTGAATGTGATAGACGACCAATCGGTCATGATTGAGGAGAATAATGAGGGCATGCTGATTGCCTTGCGTGTAGTGGCGATCCTTGCCACTATCGCGCTTGTGATCGCACTTGGCATATACGCGGTTCGGTTTATGCGAAACGCATCCCGCCATGCCCAACACCGGCGCAGACGCAGAAGCCGCAGAAGGAGTAAATAAGTATGCTGGATTGGGATGTTCTGGAAAGAACCTGTAAAGCGTGCATGGGCTGTGAGCTATGCCACAGGCGGAATCATGTGGTTTTTGGTGTCGGTAATCAAACCGCTGATATTCTTTTTGTGGGTGAAGGGCCGGGTGAACAGGAGGATCTGAAGGGTGAGCCCTTTGTGGGTCCTGCAGGAAAGCTGCTGGACGATATGCTTTCCATTATTGATCTGGACCGGAATAAGTGCTATATTGCCAATATCGTAAAATGCCGCCCGCCCGGAAACCGGGATCCGAAAGAGGAAGAACAAAACGCGTGCTTTGGGTATCTGGAAAATCAGATCCGGCTGATTCAACCGAAGATACTGGTGTGCTTGGGAAGAATTGCTGCTACCAAAATGATTCGGCCGGATTTCCGCATCACAAGAGAGCATGGAACATGGACGCAGATCGGCGGTATTTGGATGACAGCGATCTACCATCCCTCTGCGCTGCTGCGTGATCTGACCAAACGGCCTGAGACATTTGAAGATCTGCTGAATATTCGTAAAAAAGCGGCAGAATTGGGCATTTCTTATTAAGAACACCGGACTTCGTTGGCTCGAAGTCCGGTGTAGTTTTACTCATGATCAATAATTTCTTTTGCAATATAGATGGGGCGATCCTTGCTTTGTTCAAAGATCTTGCCTACATATTCACCGATGATACCCAGGCAGAACAGCTGCATGCTGCCAAGCAGCAGGATCAGCACGATGATTGTGGCATAGCCCGGTACATCAATGCCATAGGCCAGTTTTTCAATCACCACAGCGATCAGATAAATGACAGCGGCCAAAGAGGTAAAGATGCCAAGATATACCGATACACGCAGTGGTGCTGTGGAGAAACCGATAATTCCTTCCAATGCGTAGTTAAACAGTTTTCGGAAGCTCCACTTTGTTTTGCCGGCAACCCGCTCCTGGGCAGTGTATGGGATAAAGCAGGTTTCGTAACCGACCCAAGCAAAAATGCCTTTGGAGAAACGGTGGTATTCCGTCAATGCCAGCATGCTCTCCGCAACGCTTCTGCGGAATGTTCTAAAATCGCTGGCGTCAGGCTGCAGCTTGACACTGGACAGCTTGTTGATCAGTGCGTAGAAGCTTTTTTTAAAGAAAGAAAGAACCTTGCCTTCTGCTCTGCGGTCCTGATACGCCGCCACCACATCATACTGGGGCTGCTCATCCAGAATTTTGACCATATCCCGCACGATCTCCGGGCGCTGCTGAAGATCGGCATCGATCAGAGAGATATACTCGCCCCGGGCATGTTCCATACCGGCGTAAAGTCCGGCTTCCTTACCGAAATTCCGGGGAAAGCTGATGATCTTTACAGGGCAGCGATGCTGCGCATGGAGCTTCTTTAAATTATGCAGAGTGGCATCTTTGCTGCCATCATCCACGAAGATAATTTCATAATCATATCCACAGCCATCAAAAGCCTGGATCACCGCGTCTTGAAACAGGGCAACACTTTCAGCTTCATTGTAGCAGGGGACTACCAGTGATAGTTTCATTGCGATCCCTCTTGAAATAAAGTTAGCGTTATTATATGCAGAAAGTGGAATTTCGTCAAGGATATGCGGCAATATTTTCGCATTTTGGTTGACAGATAGAGAAAAATATGTTAGTTTATTCGGGTAAATGCATGGATGGGGAGGTTTCGGCCTCAACCGTTTTCAGAGAGTGTGCGGTTGGTGAGAGCACGCAGCGGTAAACCGAATGGTCGCCCCGGAGCAGAATGCTTGAACTATAAGTAGAGTATTTCGGCCTACGCCCGTTACAGCGTCTTTAGTGCCCGGATTTTCCGGGAATTCAGGTGGTACCGCGGAAAGTCTATTTTCGCCCTGAGCAGTTTTGCTCAGGGCGTTTTTTCTTTGAAGGAGTGTTATTTATGGCAAGAGAATTACCGAAGGTCTACGAACCGCAGCAGGTAGAAGACCGTATTTACAAAATGTGGGAGGAAGGCGGCTTCTTCAAGCCCAACGGAAAGGCTGATGCCAAGCCTTTCACCATCGTCATGCCGCCCCCAAATGTTACCGGCCAGCTGCACATGGGCCACGCTATGGACGCGACATTGCAGGATACTTTGATCCGCTTCAAGCGCATGCAGGGTTATGATGCCCTGTGGGTTCCCGGTGTCGACCACGCGGGTATCGCTACTCAAATCAAGGTAGAGGAAGAACTGCGTACGAAGGAGGGCCTGAGCCGCTATGACTTGGGCCGTGAAAAGTTCCTGGATCGTGTTTGGGACTGGAAGCACAAGTATGGCAACCGTATTGTAGAGCAGCAGAAAAAACTGGGCGCATCCTGCGATTGGGACCGTGCAGCATTTACCATGGACGAGACCTGCTCCAAGGCTGTCCGTGAAGTATTCGTTTCTTTGTATGAAAAGGGCCTGATCTACAAGGGCAGCCGTATCATTAACTGGTGCCCCAACTGTGTTACCGCGCTGTCTGACGCTGAGGTTGAGTATGTGGATAAGCCCGGTCATTTGTGGCACATCCGCTATCCGCTGACTGACGGCAGCGGGGAAGTGGTGGTTGCCACTACCCGTCCCGAGACTATGCTGGGCGATTCCGGTGTCTGTGTCAACCCCAACGATGAACGCTATCAGCACATCATTGGCAAGACCGTTATGTTGCCCCTGGTCAATAAGGAGATCCCCATCGTTGCTGATGACTATGCCGAGATGGAATTCGGCACCGGCTGTGTTAAGATGACACCCGCCCATGACCCCAACGACTTTGAGGTCGGTCTGCGCCATAACCTGGAAGTCATTCGCGTACTGGATGATAACGGCAAGGTCAATGCTCTAGGCGGCAAGTATGAGGGCATGGACCGTTATGATGCCCGTAAGGCCATTGTTGCGGATTTGGAAGCCGGCGGTTATCTAGTCAAAATCGATGATCATGCCCACAATGTCGGCACCTGCTATCGCTGCCACAAGGACGTGGAGCCTATTATCTCCGCACAGTGGTTTGTGAAGATGAAGCCACTGGCAGAAGAAGCGATCCGCTGCGTCAATGATGGCGAGACCAAGTTCGTTCCTGAGCGCTTCACCAAGAACTATATGAACTGGATGAACAACATCCGTGACTGGTGTATTTCCCGTCAGCTGTGGTGGGGTCATCAGATCCCTGTGTGGTACTGCGCCGAGTGCGGCCATATGACCTGCTCCCGTGAGGATGCCACCTGCTGC
>JAZNLC010000244.1:0-20899 GCA_045578895.1 Faecousia sp.
TGTTCCAAAGAAGCCATAAAAATGCCTCCAAAAGTTAGATTCTTCCGGGGAAGTCAAATCCATTATAAGGAGATTACTGTCTTTCGTCAACGGCTTTGTGTTTTTCTTGTGCGGAATATGGGAATATGTTTTGTGATAAAGCAACAGAATAAAAGAAAACATCATTGTATATTTTGAATGTTTATACAAAATTACTTGCTTGGTTTCGGAAGCGGTTGACAAGAACAAAAGAAACATGTAATATGTTAGAAAATTGAATCGCTTGATAGAGGCGCGGTCCTCATGAGTACTCTTTGGTAAGGTCGTGCAGCCGCTGAAGAGAAAAGGGTGTACCGCCGAAGTTTTGGAAGATTGCCCGATCTTTCACTGCTGGGTCGGCAGAGAATATCTGCCGGACTGTCACAATAACTTTGTGAAGCGCTATCAATGGCTATTCGGTAAAGCTCCGTTTTGGAGTATTTTTCCGTATTTCCATGGACCGCTTGGCAAAGCGGTCCAATTTTTATTCCTACCGGGGGAAATAAACCCGGAATCAAGAAACAAGAGGTAATAAAAAATGAAGAAGATCCTGTGTGTTTTGATGGCAATCGCAATGCTGCTTTCCATGGCTGCCTGCGGCAGCAGCGCAAAGAGCGGTGTCGAAGACGGTGTTCTGACTGTCGGTATGGAATGTGCTTACGCACCGTACAACTGGACCCAGACCGATGATTCCAACGGTGCTGTTCCCATCTCCAATGTTCCCGGTGCTTACGCAAACGGCTATGATGTTATGATGGCCAAGAAGATCTGCGAAGCAAACGGCTGGAAGCTGGAGATCAAGAAGCTGGACTGGGACTCCCTGGTACCCGCTGTGCAGACCGGTGAGATCGACTGCGCCATCGCCGGCCAGTCCATGACCGCTGAGCGTGAAGAGATCGTTGACTTTGCAGGTCCTTACATTTACGCTTCCATCGTCTGCCTGGTGCAGAAGGATTCCCCTCTGGCTTCCGCTACCGGTATCAGCCAGCTGACAGGTTCCTGCACTTCCCAGCGCGGCACCATTTGGTATGATACCTGCCTGCCTCAGATCAGCGGCGCAAAGGTTCAGCCCGCTGCTGACGATGCCGGCGCAATGCTGATGGCTGTCAGCTCCGGCACTTGCGACTTCGTATGTACCGACATGCCCACCGCCCAGGGTGCTGTGATCACTTACCCCAACCTGACCATTCTGGATTTCTCCGGCTCCAACGATGACTTTGATGTTTCCGATGAGGAAGTCAACATCGGTATTTCTGTCCGTGAGGGCAACAAGACCCTGCTGGAGGCTATGAATAAGGTCCTGTCTCCCATGAGCGCAGACGACTTCAACGCACTGATGGCACAGGCGGTTGCCGTTCAGCCCATCGAAGAGTAAAAAATGCGGTTATGCGGAAGCGGTAACGCTTCCGCATATTGCCGTTTTATAAAAGGAGCCCCCTATGAATATATTTGTAAAGCTTGGTCAGGATATTGTGCGGCTGTGGAACGAATACAGCGGCCTTTATCTGTCCGGTATCTGGAATACTATCTCTTTGGCTGTGTTGTGTACTGCGGTTGGCTGTCTGATCGGCCTGCTGTGCGGTGTGCTTAACACCATTCCCTACACAAAAAACGATAATATCTTTAAGAAGATCCTTCTGCGGGCGATCCGTATCTTGAATCAGATCTATGTGGAAGTTTTCCGCGGTACGCCCATGATTTTGCAGGCGGTAGTCATTTACTACGGTCTGCCCTATTTTACCAACTATGCACTGCGGTTTTCTAATGTTTGGCTGTGCGCTTTTGTGGTCGTCTCCATCAATACCGGCGCGTATATGGCTGAGTCTGTCCGCGGCGGTATTATCTCCATCGATCCGGGTCAGACCGAAGGCGCAAAGGCCATCGGCATGACCCACTGGCAGACCATGACCAATGTGATCCTGCCCCAGGCATTGCGTAATATTTTGCCCCAGATCGGTAATAACCTGATTATCAATATTAAAGATACTTCTGTCATGAGCATCATCGGATTTACCGAATTCTTTGCGATCCATAAGAGCGTGGCCGGTACTACCTATCAGTATTTCCCCTCTGCAGCGATTGAGATGGTTGGTTACCTGACTATGACCCTGATCGCTTCTTTCCTGCTGCGGTTGTGGGAAAAGAAGATGGACGGCGCAAGTAATTATGACCTGGCGCAGGTAGATTCTTTGACGATGGCTGCCGGCACTTACAGCCACCCGGATAAGGGTTCCCCCTACGATGAGCGGAGCAAGGAATACCGGGAGCAGCAGAAGCAAGCGCTGAAAAACCGGAACGGCAGTTCCAGAGGGGAGCGGTAATATGACAGAGAATATTTTGAAAATCAACCATCTGTCCAAGGCCTTCGGCAAGCACGAAGTTCTGCGGGATATCGATTTTACCGTTGCCAAGGGTGATGTGACTTCCATCATCGGCGCTTCCGGTTCCGGCAAGTCTACCCTCCTTCGTTGCATCAACCTGCTGGAGATCCCCACCTCCGGTGAGATCCTGTACCATGGTGAGAATGTAGCTGCCCGTAATTACAATGCACCTGCTTACCGTGCCCGGGTGGGCATGGTATTCCAGTCCTTCAATCTTTTCAATAATATGACCGTGCTGGAAAACTGCATCGTCGGTCAGGTGAAGGTTTTGAAGAGAAGCTGGGAAGAAGCGAAGCAGCATGCTATGTACTACCTGGAAAAGGTTGGTATGTCCCCTTATATCAACGCAAAACCCCGGCAGATCTCCGGTGGTCAGAAGCAGCGTGTGGCCATTGCCCGCGCCCTTGCCATGGATCCCGAAGTATTACTGTTTGACGAACCCACTTCCGCGCTGGATCCCGAAATGGTTGGCGAAGTCCTTACGGTTATGCAAAGCCTGGCCCAGGAGGGTATGACCATGCTGGTGGTTACCCATGAGATGGCCTTTGCCCGGGATGTCAGCAATCATGTGGTATACATGAGTGAAGGCGTTATCTGCGAGGAAGGTACCCCCGAAGAGGTCTTCGGCAATCCCCAGAAGCAGGAAACCAGGGATTTTCTGTCCCGCTTCCGTAATAATTGATAAAAAGCCGCCTGATGGCGGCTTTTTTGTTTATTTTTTATTTACTCTTCTACAAGCTCTGCCTCAGGTGCATTTTTCTGCACGCTGGCAATGCCGTTTTCGCAGGCGGCTTTGGTGGTGTAAGGCTCGGATACCGCAATGATCTGGCCGTTGCGAGCCGTTAAACGGAACCGGAACTGACCGGATTTATCGGCAAAGAGTTCAAATTTGGGATTCGTAAGGGATTCAGAACCGGCGGAGGTCTGATCCTCTACTTTTGCAATGGGAGCATTCTTTTGAACACTCTCAACGCCCTTGAGACAAGCTGCTTTGCTGTCGTAAACTTCTGAGGTTGCGATGACCTGACCGTTTGTGGCCTTCAAATCAAATTTAATACCTGAAGGGACTGTGCGTACTACAAATTTACTCATAAAAGGATCCTTTCTCCGCAGCAGCGGTTAAAATTGACATATTTAGTGTAGCATACGAAAAAAATGCTGTCAAGAAAAGGAAAACTGTTGCAATCTTTCGGAAACTTGCTATAATACCAAAAAAACAGAATGAGGAGCTTTCTTATGAAATACGAATTCAAAAAGGGCAGCTGGTCTATGGATGGCTTAACCCATGCGTTGTCCATCCGGTTTGCTCCGATGCCGGAGTTTATGCAACTGGAAGACCATATCGCGAACGCACCGTGCGATGTCTTGAATGACGGCTATGCCTATGTATCTCTGGTGACGAAGGAAAAGCTGTCTCCAGGCGTAAAGATCTCCACCCGCTGCGCCTTTGATGATTTGGCAGCACCGCTGTTTGTTTTGCCTAAGGAATTGGTCGAGAAGAATGGCAGGCTCTATTATGGCGACTATCTGGAAGTTGTGCTGTGGACGCATGGCATCAATGTGTGGAATCTGTGGACCGGCGAAGACGGAGAAGTAAAGATCCGTAATCTGCTGCGCCTGTCCCTGCCCATAACCACCGGGGAGATCCACGATTTTGCGTTGCAGATCCAAAAGGACCGGTTTGTAGTTACATTGGATGACCATAAGGCAGAGTTGTTCTGTGATGATATCTATGACAGCTTCCACTTGGGGATCACCGGCTGCGAAGGCCCGTGCCGCTTCTATGATATGGAGATTGAATCTTGCTGATAAAACGCCCCGCAGAGTGTTCTCTGCGGGGCCTATGTATTATTTGAAATCTTTTTTATTGTCAGAACCTTAAGAGATAAGGCCATCCTGGCCGAACAGCTCCTTCTCGCAGGTCTTGCAGTAGACGATCCAATCGTCAGTGATATTGGAACCTTTCTCCAGCACGATCTCCTTGCCACAGTGATCGCAGGTAACGGTTTTGGTATTTCCGCAGGCTACCAGGGTCAGGATTAGCACCAAGGCCGACAGTAAACACAGCAGCTTTCTGCTCTTCATGTAAATTCCCTCCTAAGCATCTTCTGCTATCAGTATAACACAAGGTATGACAGAAAAACAATACCGATTACAAAATTCATGTTTAACCAGCAGTATTATAGCGCGGCTCGGGTCCGCTGGCAACGCCTTGGATTTCACGAAAACTCACATACAATCCCCGATATATAAAAACAGAGCATTGCAAACAAAGTATAATCCCACGAATTATCCCACAAAACGTTGAAAAGGCACACGGATTTCTGTGTGCCTTTTCAGCACATTATGTCGATTGATCCTGGAGAATCAAGCACTTTTCTTACTTGAAGTAACGCACCGGCAGACCCTACAGGCCACGGCCAAGGGTGCGAAAGACAACAGTAGAAGTGTATGCGGAATACTGCGAGAACGGGCGGGACAGCAAGACCGATACCACCATCCGCAAGCAAGCCTATGGAAAAATCACCTTGCGCCCGCTTTGGCAACCATTATGTGGCGGATATCACCCCTGCCGATGTCAGTGACTACTTGGCAGAACGCTAATACAAAAAAACTGTCCTATCACTCTGCGGGGCTTATGTATTATTTGGAATCTTTTTTGTCGTCGGAACCGAAGGCGCCAATGAGGCTGAAGATGCCGATTACCGCAAAAATAATGCCGGCAACAACATTGTTCAGCGGGATGATATGGAACAGAAGCAGTTCCCAGTCACTGAGGGCTGTAAACCAGATAACGGAAAAAACCAATGCGAAAATACCAAACAGAATGCTTTTTGTCTTCTCTTTCATTTCTATGACCTCTTTTTCTTAAAGTGATAAGACTATTATAGAATCAGGTGGCAGCAAAGTCAATTTCAAGAATATGCACTTACTGATTGTTGAGATACCGCAATGTCCAATCGTTGAAATGCTTATCCAACAGGCACTGGGGTGGCGGGCAACTTTCCGGTCCTTCCAAAGGGATGGGCTCGATATAGTCGGCGGTTTTTTGAACCATTGCATATTGCAGTTCTTTTTGCACCCATTCGGACGCGGCGGCATTCTGACTCCAGAAAAGGTAGAACAGATCCCGCTTTGCGATCTCCTGGTACAGCCGGGACTCCCAGTGTTCTCCCCGCCGCAGGCTTTCTACATCAAAGAACAGATCCATGTCGGGCCTGGCCAGCAGAATGCCCTGGATCCTGGCTGCAACTTTTGCCCGGTCGCTGCTGGCATAAGAGATAAACGCGCTGCGCAGCTGCACTTTTTCACAAATAATATTTTGGGGCTGGACGGCACCTACCTGCAGGATCAGCTTCAGGTCTGTCAGTACTGCGTTATCGGCATATACCCGGCCACGAAGCCGCAACTGCCGGCGGTCATAGTCCTCGGGTAGGTATACTTCAAAGTCGGCGGTGGCAAATTTGCCGTTCCATTGCATCTGCTGTGTTTCGCAATCCAGCGCAATATCCGGCGACTGGAGCGCGATCCGGAAATTCTGACCGTATGCGGCCTGAAAGACACCACTGGAGGCGGAGACTGTCTGATCCGCAATAGCGGCACTTTCCCGATCTGCCCGCAGATAATCATCCTCCCGATACATCATGATCTTTACGGGAAAATACGCACCGGGCTGGATGGTCTTCGGTGTGGTACCCCGGAACTGAATATCATCCGTTGCGGTTGAAGCAACATCAGAAACTGTGTTTTGGGATTTTCCGTCAAAGAGAGAACGGATCTTGGATAGAAGACCTTTTTTTGCTGCCGCAGGAGCTGGTGGCTTTGACATGGGAACGGGGGTGGGGGCTTTTGTGGGTGCGGCCATAGAAGGTGCGGGCGGTGCAGGCCTTGGTACGGTCATGGAAGGCGCGGACATAGCGGAAAGCGGCATAGGGCAGGCTGCTGCCGGTATGCTGTCTACGGTGCGGCCGCAGGAAAGACAAAACGCTCCTGTGACATATGCCCCGCAAAACCGACAGAACTGACGCTGTGCAGCGGGGGCTTCCAAGGGCTGTACCGGTGCTTTTCCTTCCACAAAAATGATGCGCAGCTTATGGGCGAGGTCAATGCTGTCGCCGGCGGATAACGGATATTCCTGATTACTGGCCAGCCGTTCTTCGTGCAGCCAAGTGCCATTATTGGAACAGCAATCCCGAATATACCAACTGCCGCTGCGGAAGAAAATCTCCGCATGTAAGCGGGAGACAGCCTGAACATCCGAGAAGCACACATCGCAATCCAAAGCTCGTCCAATACGAAGGCGGGTTTTGTTGAAGAAAAGTACCTCGCCGCTGTCTTCCAACCGCAGCTGAAGTATCCAATCGTTCGTATGTTCCATACAGCGTTACCTGCCTCTTTTTTTCTTTCAGTATAGCTTCTTAACGGAAAAAACGCAAGAGAAGACAATAAAAAACCACGGCGGAAGCCGTGGTTTTACAATTATAAAACAAGGGATGGCGCGGTATAGACCCGGGTGGCATATTCCTGATCCAAAAGATAAAGACCCTTGGGATCAGAACCAAACAACTGATAGCGACTGATCATTTTATCAGCGCTTTCCTCTTCTTCCATTTGTTCATCCACAAACCAATCCAGGAACTTCATAGTGCGGTAATCCTTTGCCTGGTGGGCTTCGTGGTAAATCGCGTTGATCAAAGCGGTTACATAGCGTTCGTGTTCCGCGGCAATCTCCAAAGGCGTTAAAATAGAATCAAACGCTTTGTCCGGTTTACCGATGGCTTCTAAAGTGACCTTAAGACCATTGTTCTGCATGTATTTCATAAACAGCAGCGCATGATCCCGCTCTTCCTGGGCTTGGATCATGTAATAGTTGGCATAGCCGTCCAGATCGAGAGAATCGTAGTAGTTGGAAATATCCAGATACAGATAGGCACTGTAGAATTCTTTGTTGATCTGATCGTTTAACAGAGCAGCAATTTTTTCGTTCATAGAGTTCACTCCCTTTAGAGGTTTACATAATTTTTAATTCAACACTTTCATAGGTTTGCCGCAGCAGCGGGGGATGATCTGTCCGGCTTCTATGTGCAGCAGTTTACGGCAGATGGGGCAATAGACATCGCATTCCTTTTCGGCATATACCGGGGAGACCGGGCCGCTGTTCCATTCTCTATCCATAGTTTAGTCTAAAATTTCCATCAGCATACCACAGCAGAAAGGAACGACCTCGCCGGCTTTCACATGTACGGTCTTGTTGCAGGTGACGCAGTACACATCGGTGTCATAGGGGGCGCGGATCTCAGGGACGGTGTTCTTTTCCACCGCATTCAGACCTGCAATGTGGAAAGAAGCGGTTTTATTTTCGGAAGGGATGTAAACGCCCAAAGGCTCCAGGGACTTGTTTTCGCCCAGGCAGTTACCCAGCTTGATCCACAGGGCTTCCAGCTCGGCAGCTTCAGAAGCATGCTCAGGGGTAAAAGAAACAACATCTTTATCAATACGAATTTTCATAATACTTCTCCTTTTAGTTAGCAAAGGCTAACTTGTTAGTGAAAATACCGCCGGTCCCGGTATGGGGACCGGCGGTCAATCAATCGTCGGGTATTTCTTACTTGAAGTAGCGCTTCAGCAGGCCCTCGAGGCCTCTACCATGACGGGCTTCATCGCGGGCCATCTCATGGACGGTGTCGTGGATGGCATCCAGGCCGTTCTTCTTGGCACAGGCAGCCAGATCGAACTTACCCTGAGTTGCACCGTACTCGCAGTCAACGCGCCATGCCAGATTCTCCTTGGTGGTGGCCTTCATGTTGGGCTCCAGGTCCTCGCCCAGCAGCTCAGCAAACTTGGCGGCATGCTCGGCCTCTTCATAAGCTGCCTTCTCCCAGTACAAGCCGATCTCGGGGTAGCCTTCGCGGTGAGCGATGCGAGCCATGCACAGGTACATACCGACTTCGGAGCACTCGCCCTGGAAGTTAGCCATCAGCTGCTCGAAGATATACTTCTTATCTTCCTCGCTGATGTCGGGGTTGTTCTTAACGGTCTTGCCGTAAACACCGTACTCATGCTCAGCAGCCAGCTTCATTTCGCCCTTCTGCTCTACAAACTTAGAAGCGGGGACGCGGCAAACGGGGCAACGGAAATCAGCGGCCAGCTCTTCGGCGGTATGGACGTAACCACAAACACTGCAAACAAACTTCTTCATAATCATTTCCTCCAAATAGTTTTCATTTTTTGATTGGGCATTGGCCCTTTGTTTTTTGATTCTATGCTTGAATTTCAGAACAAGACCGGCATTTGCCGGTGAAGGAGAGCTGACAGCCGGAGACTGTGCAGCCAATGGAATTTTCTGCTTCCGAGCAGAGGGATTGGGGGGTGCTTAACTTGTGCAGATCGATGACCGCGTCGCAGCTTTCACAGATAAAGTGTACATGGGGTGCTGTGTTGGCATCGAACCGCTCAACGCCGTGGACGGTTGCGATGCAGCTTACCAAACCTTGCTGTTGAAACAACTTTAAGTTCCGATACACTGTTCCCATCGACAGATCCGGGATCTCTGCTTTCAGATCAGAGTAAATGGTCTCTGCCGAAGGGTGTGCGTTGGTGTGCTGCAGATAGGAAAGAATGGCGTTGCGCTTTTTGAAGTTTTTAGAGGGGGCCTCCATGTGTCACCTCCTAAATGCGAATGATTCTTATTTACGAATAAAATATATCACATGGTTTTTGATTTGTCAATATGTAAATGAGAATTATTCTTATTTATTTTTAAATATTTTAGGATTCATCAAAACAGAAGCCTGCAGCAAGCCATTCTTTACTTTTATCTGAAAATCTGTTACCATAGACCCCAAAAGGAGGCGATGGCGTGAAAGTGAAAAAGCTGACGGCTATGGCAATGCTCTGCGCCATCGCGCTGACCATCTTTATGGTGGAAGCGCAAATTCCGCCGCTGGTACCGATGCCCGGTGTCAAAATGGGATTAAGCAATATCGTAACGGTATTCGCGGTGTTTGCCATGGGCCCGGGAGAGGCAGCAGCGATTTTATTCGTGCGTATTTTTTTGGGCGCGGTGTTTGCGGGAAATTTCAGCACGATCTTCTATTCCGCAGCCGGCGGTGCCTGCGCGATTTTTGTGACCATAGCCTTGCGGAAAGTATTAAGGCAAAAACAGCTTTGGATTGCCGGCAGTATCGGCGCGGTTGCCCATTCAATCGGGCAGATGGCTATGGCGATCGCGCTGACAGGAACACCGTCATTGGTGGTGTATCTGCCGTTTATGATCGTGTGCAGCATTATTTCCGGCTTGTTTACCGGGCTGTGCGCGCAGGTTCTTGTAAATCGGGGGAAAGATATATGGAAAACCGTTTTCAAATGAATTTTACAAAAGCGCAGGTGGATGCAATCTCCAATCTGGGCCTGGCGCATGTGGGCGACGGTGTGTATGAACTGCTGGTCAGAAGCTATTTGTGTATCAAAGGGGATCAGACGGCAAAGACCCTGCATAAGGATGCGGTCAGCATGGTAAAAGCGTCTTCTCAGGCAAAATTTGCGGAGGCGGTCCTGCCGCTTTTGACAGAAGAAGAATTTGCCTACTACCGACGGGGAAAGAATGCCCATACCCATGCCGCGCCCAAGGGAGCGTCTCCAAAGGAATATGCCATGGCCACCGGCCTGGAAACGCTGTTTGGCGCGCTGTATCTCTACGGCAGAACGGAGCGGCTCAGCGAACTTTTTGAGAAAGGAATGGAAAGTTATGGCATTTGACGCATACTTCCTTTCTGCGGTGTTGCATGAGATCCGGCAAAAGGCTACCGGTGCCCGGGTGGAAAAGATCCATCAGCCTGGACGAGATACGGTGATCTTACTGCTGCGCTGCGAGCACGGCAGAGAGAAGCTGCTCTTTGCGCCCAATCCGGCAGCGCCCCGGCTGCATCTGACTACGTCCAATCCGGAAAATCCCGATCAGCCACCCATGTTCTGTATGCTGCTGCGTAAGCATTTGTCCGGCGCACGGTTAGCGGAGATTACGCAGCCACCTATGGAGCGGGCAGCCACCTTTACTTTTGATTGTACCGATGAAATGGGTTACCCGGTGCAGAAAAAACTGGTGGCGGAGCTGATGGGCCGTACCTGTAATTTATATCTGCTGGGCCCTGACGGACGCATTATCGATTGCCTGCGGCGTATCGGCCTGGATGAGACCAGCAAGCGCCCCGCTCTGCCGGGTCTTCTGTACCAGGAACCGGAGAATATCACAAAAACCGATCCCAGATATCTGGAGAAAAAAGATTATGTAAATCTGTTATGTAAACCCGGGGCAGATATGTTGGCTGACCGCCTGATGGATGAACTGGGCGGACTGTCTCCTTTGGTATGCCGGGAAGCGGCGCTTTTTGCCGCCGGGGATACCCAGGCGCGCATCGACGAGCGATATTGCGAAGAAACGGCGGAAAAGTTGTTTCTGTTCTTCCGGGAGCATTTGAACCACCCGGCACCGTATTTCTATGCACAGTCTGACGGAACGCCGAAACAGTTTGCTTTCTGCCCTATTCGGGAGTACGGCTGCTGTGAGCAGGCAGAATCCTTTACCGCGCTGCTGGACAATTATTATATTGTAAGAGACCGTAAGGATGCCATGCGCCAAAAAAGCCAGGCCCTGCGCAAGACCGTCACGAACCTTTGTCAAAGAATCACTCGAAAGCTGGCGATCCAGGAGGTGGAGCTGGCCGTTACCTTTGACCGGGAGCGTCATCGCCAGTTGGGAGATATCGTCACTGCCAATATTCACCGGATCGTGAAAGGCCAGACCGTGCTGGAGGCGGAAGATTTTTATGACGAGGAGATGAAGCTGATTCAGATCCCCATCTCCCCCATTTTGTCTCCGCAGCAGAACGCGGCTAAGTTTTATAAGGACTATGCCCGTATGAAAAACGCGGAAAGAGAGCTGACCCGCCAGATAGAGCTGGGGGAGCAGGAACTGCATTATCTTAAGAGTGTTTTGGAAGAACTAAGCCGCGCGGAAACCGACGCGGAATTGGAGGAGATCCGCCAGGAGCTCCATGCCGGTGGGTATGTCCGCCTTGATGGTGCCAAAAAACGGATGAAACAGAACAAATTGCAGCCCATGCGGTTTGAATCTACCGATGGCTACCCTATCTATGTGGGCCGCAACAACCGGCAGAATGATGAGCTGACATTTAAGCTGGCGAGGAAGGATGATATCTGGCTTCATGCACAGAAAGTCCATGGCAGCCATGTGATCATCTCCTGCGGTGGCACAAAACCCCCGGATGATACCGTCACCCAGGCTGCCCAGCTGGCAGCCTACTACTCTGAATCCACCGGCGGCCGGAATATTGCCGTGGATGTGACCCCTGTCAAGCAGGTGAAGAAAGTCCCCGGCGCGAAACCCGGTATGGTCATCTACCACACCTACAATACGGTCATTGTCAATCCTTATAAAGAGATCTTCGTAGACCCGCTGAATGCGGAAAAAAAGACACAGTGAAAAAATGCCCGCTTTGGCGGGCTTTTTTCGTGGAAAATGGGGCAGAATATGCCGGAAGATGGTCGTTCAAAAATAATTTATAATTGCCATACTTGACTTTTTTAGCACTCTAGTGTATAGTGTGCTTAGCACTCAAGAGTATTGAGTGCTAACAAGAAACGGAGGGACATGTATGGAAATGACCGAGCGGAAAAAGAAGGTGCTGCGCAGTGTCGTTGACCTGTATATCCGCACAGCCGAGCCCGTTGGCTCCAAAGCCATCACCGAGCTTCCCGACATGAATTACTCCTCCGCTACCATCCGCAATGAAATGGCGGATCTGACCGCTATGGGGTATTTGGAACAGCCGCATACCAGCGCGGGTCGTGTTCCTTCCGCGGCTGGTTACCGGCTGTATGTGGATGAGCTGATGCTGGATTACCGGCTGACCATGGATGAGACCCATTCCATTAACGTATGCCTTGAGGAAAAGATGCAGCGGGTGGACCGAATGGTAGAAAAGGTTGCAAAACTGGTTTCTCAGGCCACAGACCTGCCTGCTATTTCCCTGGCATCCCGCAACGGCGGCGCTACCGTCAAGCGGTTTGATCTGATCCTGGCAGGTAAGGGAAGCTTTATTCTGGTGCTGATGCTCAGTAATGACGAGGTTGTCAACAAACTGATCAAGCTGCCGCTGAATGTGGAAGAAACCGATCTGAAGGTTTTGAGCGCGGTTTTGAATGCCACCATGACACAGCTCAACCCCGATGATTACACGGCAGAGCTGCTGGAGCGGGTAATGCTATCCGCCGGCGCGGCTTCTACCCTGGTTCCGATCATCGTGGAATTCACCACGGATACCCTCCGCCGCCAGGCAAGGACCAATATGGCTGTTGCCGGCCAGATGCGTCTGCTGGGCCAGCCGGAGTACCGGGATGTGGATAAGGCACAGCGGGTGCTGACTTCTTTGGATGAAGATACCCTTTCCAATCTGCCTGCGGTACTGCGCAGCGAAAACGGCACACAGGTGTTGGTTGGCCCGGAAAATGTGGCCCAGGAGCTGAAGGACACCTCCGTAGTTATGACCAAGTTTGATATCGGCGACGGTATGCACGGCATGATCGGTGTGGTTGGTCCTACCCGAATGGATTACGCAAAGGTTACGGCAAGACTAAGCTACTTTGCCGAGAGCCTTTCCAAAATGTTTGCAAAACCGGAGCAAGCACAGTTGACAGCTCCGAAAACAGAGGAGGAAACCTAATTGGCTAAGAAAGAAAAGAAGCAGCCTGAGGCTGAAACTGAAACGGTGGAAACACCGGAAACGGTAGAAGAAACCCCTGCGGAGGAAACCGTCGAGGTCAATCCCTGGGAGGAAAAATATAACGCCGAGCACGACAGTTTCCTGCGGTTGGCTGCGGATTATGATAATTTCCGCAAGCGTACCGTAAAAGAAAAGGAAGCTTCTTACGGCAATGGCCGTGCGGATACCATCGGCAAGCTGCTGCCCATCTATGATAACCTGGAGCGGGCGCTGAACCAGCCGACGGAAGATGCCGCCTACAAAAAGGGCGTGGAGATGACCATGAATGAGCTGGTCAAGATCTTCACAAGCTTGGGTGTTGAGATCTTCGGCAATGTGGGGGAAAGCTTTGATCCCAATCTCCACAACGCCGTGATGCACATCGATGATGAATCCCTGGCAGAGAATACCATCTCCCAGGTGTTCCAAAAGGGCTTCAAGATCGGTGATAAAGTAGTTCGATTTGCCATGGTGCAGGTCGCCAACTGATTTGTATACAATTTTTCATTTATATAGGAGGAAATTATTATGGGTAAGATTATCGGTATTGACTTGGGTACTACCAATTCCTGCGTAGCCGTTCTGGAAGGCGGCGAGCCTGTTGTCATCGCCAACGCTGAAGGCGCAAGAACCACACCTTCCGTGGTGGCATTCTCCAAGACCGGTGAGCGTATGGTCGGCCAGGTGGCAAAGCGCCAGGCTGTTACCAATGCTGACCGTACCATCGCTTCCATCAAGCGCCACATGGGTGAAAACTACCATGTAAACATCGACGGCAAGGGCTACACGCCCCAGGAGATCAGCGCTATGGTGCTGCAGAAGCTGAAGGCTGACGCCGAGGCTTATCTGGGCCAGACCGTGACCGAAGCTGTCATCACTGTCCCCGCTTACTTCTCTGACTCTCAGCGTCAGGCTACCAAGGACGCAGGCAAGATTGCCGGCCTGGAAGTAAAGCGTATCATCAACGAGCCCACTGCTGCTGCGCTGGCTTACGGCCTGGATAAGGAGCAGGAGCAGAAGATCATGGTCTATGACCTGGGCGGCGGCACCTTCGACGTTTCTATTCTGGAAATCGGCGACGGCATTGTGGAAGTTCTGGCTACCGCAGGCGATACCCGTCTGGGCGGCGACGACTTCGACGAGCGCATCATGGATTACCTGGTTGCTGAGTTCAAGAAGGCGGAAGGCATTGACCTGAAGAACGACCGTGTGGCTATGCAGCGTCTGAAGGAAGCTGCTGAAAAGGCTAAGATCGAGCTGTCCGGTATGACCACCACCGCTGTAAACCTGCCCTATATCACCGCTGATGCCACCGGCCCCAAGCACCTGGATGTGACCCTGAGCCGTGCAAAGTTCAATGAGCTGACTGCCGACCTGGTGGAGCGCACGCTGAAGCCTGTCCGTCAGGCAATGAGCGATGCCGGTCTGAAGGCATCTGACCTGAACAAGGTCCTGCTGGTTGGCGGTTCTACCCGTATTCCTGCTGTTCAGGAAGCAGTTAAGAACATCACCGGCAACGAAGGCTTCAAGGGCATCAACCCCGACGAGTGCGTCGCTTTGGGCGCTGCTATCCAGGGCGGTGTTCTCACCGGCGACGTCAAGGATGTGGTTCTGCTGGACGTTACCCCCCTGTCTCTGGGCATTGAGACCATGGGCGGTGTCTTCACCAGACTCATCGACCGCAACACCACTATCCCCACTCACAAGAGCCAGATTTTCTCCACTGCTGCTGACGGCCAGACCTCCGTTGAGGTCCATGTGCTGCAGGGTGAGCGTGAGATGGCTGCTTACAATAAGACCCTGGGTCGCTTCCAGCTGGGCGGCATTGCTCCCGCTCCCCGTGGTGTTCCCCAGATCGAAGTTACTTTCGATATCGATGCCAACGGCATTGTAAAGGTCTCCGCTAAGGACCTGGGCACCGGCAAGGAAGCCAATATCTCCATCACTGCTTCCACCAACCTGAGCCAGGAAGATATCGACAAGGCTGTCCGTGAGGCTGAGCAGTACGCTGCTGAAGATAAGGCCCGCAAGGATGAAGTCGATACCCACAACAACGCAGAGCATGTGATCTATCAGACCGAGAAGACGCTGGGCGAACTGGGCGACAAGATCTCCGAAGAGGAGAAGGCCCCCATCCTGACCGCTGTGGAGAAGCTGAAGGAACTGAACAAGGGCACCGATGTGGCTGCCATCAAGGCCGCTACCGAGGAAGTCCAGCAGGCCTTCTACAAGGTCAGCGAGAAGCTGTACCAGCAGGCAAATCCCCAGGGTCAGCCCGGTGCGCAGCAGCCTGGCGATGACGGCGTTGTAGATGCTGACTACGAAACTGTAGACTAATTACAGAACAACAACCCTATAAGGGGCGGTAAATTACCGCCCCTTTTTGGAGTATTATCCACAGAGTATATGAGGTGACAATCCTGTGCATGGAATGACAAAAAGAGAGCGGCAGATCACCGATCCGAACCGGATTCTGGATATTCTCAACCGAGGAAAAGTGTTGCATTTAGGCCTTTGTGTTGATAATGAGCCTTATGTTGTACCTATGAACTATGGCTATACCCAGGAAGGCGAAAAGTTGGTGATATATCTGCACAGTGCCCTTCGGGGTAAAAAGCTGGATATGATCCGGGCAAATCCCAATGTGTTTTTCGAGATCGATTGCGACATCGTTCCCTTTGAGGGTGTGCTGCCCTGCCAGTACGGTGTTACTTATTCTTCGGTCATGGGCAAGGGCATTGCTCAAATCGTAGAGGATGTGGAAGAAAAAAAGAAGGCGATGTCTGTTTTGATGCAAACGCAGACAGGTAAGGATTTCTCCTTTGTGGATCGTTTGGTAAGCATGGTTGCGGTGATCCGCATTGATGTATCAGAGTATACGGCGAAGCATCGCCCTCTGCCTGAAAATAAGAGGTGAGCCATATGGCAGAAAATAAGCGTGATTATTATGAGGTGCTGGGTGTCGAAAAAGGTGCCAGTGCTGAGGAAATAAAGAAAGCCTACCGTAAGAAGGCTATGCAGTACCATCCGGACCGTAATCCCGGCGACAAGACCGCGGAGGAAAAGTTCAAGGAAGTGGGCGAAGCCTACGAGGTGCTGTCCGATGATGACAAGCGGGCCCGGTATGACCAGTTCGGCTTCCAGGGGGTGGACCCCAACTTTGGCGGCGGCGCCGGTTTTGACGGCGGCTTCGGCGGCTTTGGCGGATTTGGTGACCTGGGTGATATTTTCGGTGAGTTCTTCGGCGGCGGAAGCAGCCGCAGAACAGCTTCTCAGAATGCGCCCCGCCGGGGTGAAAATGTAGGCGCCAGGCTGGATCTGACCTTTGAAGAAGCGGCCTTTGGCTGTGAAAAGGAAGTATCCGCCCAGCGGATCGAAAACTGTGCATCCTGCTCCGGCAGCGGCAGTGCTGACGGCGTGATCGAGACCTGTTCCCAGTGCCACGGCACCGGCCAGGTAAGAACCGTACAGAACTTCATGGGCATGCAGATGCAGTCCAGCACCGTCTGCCCCTCCTGCAGCGGCCGCGGTAAGATCATTAAAAACCCCTGTAACACTTGTAAAGGCAAGGGTAAGGTCCGCCGTACCCAAAAGATCAAGGTCAAGGTGCCTGCCGGTGTGGATGACGGACAGAGTGTACGCATAAGGGGCGAAGGCTGTGTTGGCAGCAACGGCGGTCCCAGCGGTGATCTGCTGGTAGAGATCTACATCAAGCGCCATCCCATCTTCTCCCGTCAGAATATGGATGTGTATTGCGAAGTGCCTATCACATTTACTCAGGCGGCATTGGGCGCGGAGATCGAAGTACCGACCCTGGACGGCAAGGTCAAGTATGATCTGCCGGAAAGCACCCAAACCGGCAAGACCTTTGTACTCAACGGCAAGGGTGTTCCCGCGGTGAATAACCCCAAGCGCCGGGGCAATCACTACTTTACCGTTGTGGTGGAAACCCCCACCAAGCTGACAAAGGAACAGCGGGAGCTGCTGCAAAAGCTGGATGCCACAATGGACGGCAACGGCAATCCCAAGCGGAAAAAGTTTTTTGAAACTTTAAAGGATTTCTTCGATTGATTTTCATAAATATTGCGGCGGGGGCTTGCCCTCGCCGCTGTTTTTGTATTATAATAAGGAAAAATACCGGGAGGTCATTTTATGAAGCGCGCGGATTATATCAACTGGGATGAATACTTTATGGGTGTTGCTATGCTGGCAGCACGGCGGAGCAAGGACCCCAATACGCAGGTAGGTGCCTGTATCGTTTCCCCTGATAATATCATCATCTCCACCGGTTACAATGGTATGCCCAAGGGCTGCAGCGATGATGAATTCCCCTGGGAGCGTACCGGCGAAGAGACCAAATATCCCTATGTGGTCCATGCGGAGCTGAATGCCATCTTAAATGCCAGCGGCCGTGATCTGCGGGGCAGCCGCATCTATGTGGCGCTGTTCCCCTGCAACGAGTGTGCCAAGGCAATCATTCAGAGTGGTGTCCAGGAAGTGATCTACCTGTCTGATAAGTACAGCGGTACACCTATGAATGCTGCCTCCAAACGGATGATGCTCTGCGCCGGTGTGAAATTCACGCAGCTAAAGCCTTCGGTAGATTCCATCGTGCTGGATTTTGTTCCCGAGGAAGAAAAAAAGTAAATAAATTGCCGGGATGCAGTTGCATCCCGGCTTGCATTTTATTTTTCGTTACCCATGAAGAATAGTGCTAAGGTACCGGGGCCGGCATGAGAACCGATCACCGCGCCCAGGTTACCGATAAAGGCTTCCTTCACGCCATACTTTTCCTTGACCATAGCGGCAAGATTTTGGGCGTCTTCCATGGCATCAGCGTGGCAGATAAACACGGTGGAGTTATCCCATTCGCCACCAAGCTCACCCATTTTTGCGCACAGGGTGTTAATGGCTGCTTTACGGCCTCTAACCTTAACCATACTGATCAGGTGCCCTTCATTATCCACATGCAGTACGGGCTTGATGTTCAGCACGGCACCCAATACGGCAGTCGCGGCGCTGACACGGCCGCCCCGCTTCAAATATACCAGGTCATCCACTGTAAACCAGTGGCAGGTGTGATTTTTTGCGTCTTCCACCCATGCGGCCAGTTCCTCCAAGGAAAGACCTTCATCCCGCTTTTTGCAGGTGTGCCATACCAGCAGACCCTGACCCAAAGCGGCGGCGCAGGTATCCACAACGATGATTTTTCTGTCGGGATAGGTTTCCTTCAGCTCCTCTGCAGCGATGACAGCAGACTGATAAGTGGTGCTGAGACCGGAAGAGAATGCCATGACCAGCGCGTCTTTTCCGGAAGCGAGGGTAGGCGCAATGACTTTGGTCCAACCGTCGGGATTGACGGCGGAGGTGGTAGCCACTTCACCGCCGCGCATGGCATCATATAGCTCTTTCACCTGTGCGTCGGCAACGCTGTCGTTGCGGGCCTCACCGCGAAAATTGACGATCAAAGGAACAGTGATAACATTCAGCTCCTGCAGCATCTGCTGGGGCAGATCACAGGCGGAATCGGTAATGATCTGATAAGACATAAAAGTACACTCCTTGGTAAATAACTGTCTTCAGTATAATGGCAGAAAGAAAAAATGTCACTCGAAAAGGGAAAAGAACGTTCTCTAGAGGGTAGAATGGGGCACTCTACTGTTGGGAGAGTTATTTTTTCGCCTTTCGGATAGCGGAAAAGCTTGCGATAAACAAGCAGGCCCACACAAAGAGACTGCCTACCCAAATTTGGGAGCATAACATGGGAGCGGAGATGACCGCCAGTATCCTATACAGAAATACACCCGCGGCTTCATTGGTGCCAGCTGTCATAAAAAACAAAACCAACAAGATCAGTGTTGCAACCAGGGAAGCAATACTGATTCCCCGTAAAACCGCCAAAAGAGAAAGATCCTTTTTCTGCTTTCCGCGATAAAAAAGGATCCAGGGCGGAATAAAGAAGGCAACCGCAGCCAGGAAAAGAAGTATGCTTACCAAACCGTATACCGGGGGTATAAAACCCAGGATGGCGCAAAGAATAAACAAACCGCCCCAAATCAAAAACAGTGTTTTATTGCTCATAATGATGCTCCTTCTGTTGGGATCTTCTTTATTGTAACCGAAACATGGAAAAATGACAAGGGAAAAAAGGGCTGGACAGTAGATGCTCCTTCTGTTATAATGAAAACAATAATATGAAAAAGGGAGCTGATTTCCCATGAAATGTCCTTTTTGCGGAGAACAGGAAAGTAAAGTTGTGGATTCCCGTCACAGTGAGGACGGGTTGAGCATCCGCCGCCGCCGGGAGTGTTTTGGCTGCCAGCGCCGCTTTACCACCTATGAAATTGTGGAAAGTCTGCCTATCATCGTGGTGAAGCGGGATGGTTCCCGTCAGGGCTTTGACCGCAACAAGATTCTCAACTCCATGGTCCGTGCCTTCGATAAACGGCAGGTGGATGTTGCGGATCTGGACAGGATCACCACTGAAATCGAGCAGACCATTCAGAATACCCTGGAGCGGGAAGTCAGTACGGACAAGATTGGTGAAATGGTCATGGCACGCATCAAACCCCTTGACGAAGTTGCATATATTCGCTTTGCCTCGGTTTACCGTCGTTTCCAGGATGTCAGCAGTTTTATCCATGAGATCAACAAGTACCTGGAGGAAAAATAAGGAGTAGTCTATGAATGACTTCATTGCGGATCTGGTAGATCTGATCAATAATTTCGATCCCGCGTCCTATATGCCAAAGATCGATTCCATCGTCGGCTGGATCGAGATTCTGACCCGCCTTTGTGTCATAGCTGCCCCGGTAATCATGCTGGTGCTGGGCCTTACCTATTGGTTCCTGCCTGCCAAGGAAGCCAACCATACCGCAGGCTATCGGTGCTTTTTCGGTATGGGCAGTGTGGAAGCATGGCGGTTTACCCAAAAGCTGGCAGGTATGGTTTGGACGGGATTGGGTCTGATTTTGAGCATTGTTATGTTTCTGATCAGCGGCGGTTTCAGAGGCATGGACGGCAGCCAGATGTTGGATAAGGCAGTGGCCTGCATATTGTGGGAGATCGGCCTGATGGCAGTGGCCTGTATCGCGATCAATGTTACGCTGATTGTCCGTTATGACAGAAAGGGTGTCCTTCGCAGCACCAAGGAAAAAAAGAATAAAAAAAGCTCGTCGTAAGACGAGCTTTTTATTATAGTTTTTACAGCTTTGCGTAGACAGCAGCGGTTTGGGCTGCGATCTTGGCGTTGTTGTATACCAGCCGGATGTTGGAAGCCAGGGAATTACCGCCGGTGAGCTCAGCAACACGAGCCAGCAGGAAGGGAGTGGTTTCCTTGCCGTGAATGCCCTTTTCGTTGCATTCGGCAATGGCCTGATCGATGGCTGCATTGATGGTCTCCAGGGGCATGGCGTATTCTTCGGGGATGGGATTGGCGATGAGCATGCCGCCGGGATAATCCATTTCCCGCTGGGCATTGATGAAGGAAGCGATTTCTTCGGGGGAATCCACCTTGTAATCCACGTTAAAGCCGCTCTGCCGGGTATAGAAGGCGGGCAATTCCTTGGTGCCGTAGCCCAGCACCGGCACGCCCTTGGTTTCCAGATATTCCAGGGTCAGCCCCAGATCCAGAATGGATTTGGCGCCGGCGCAGATGACGGCCACGGGGGTATTGGCCAATTCTTCCAGATCGGCGGAGATATCCATGGTGGTTTCTGC
>JAZNLC010000245.1:0-3488 GCA_045578895.1 Faecousia sp.
GCAAAAATCTTTGATTTTTGACTGGGGGATTCCATGCTGCAAAGCAGCATATCGCCCTACGGGCGATGAATCCCTCCACCGCTTACGCGGTCCCCCTCCCTTTGACAAGGGAGGCTTTAGACCGCTAAACGATCATTTACAAAAGGAGAATCTTATGCTGAAACACCGCAACGCCATGCCTCTGGACTACAGCCTTTGCACCATGACCGTCACGGTCTATGACAAAAACGGCGACCGCCGGGTGCTGGAAAACGTCCATTACGAATTTACCCGGCAGCAGGATACTGCCGCCGGTATGGAAGATGCCCACAGCGGCTTCCTGCTGGTGATCCCGGGGGAAGATCCCATCGCCCCCGGGGACAAGGTGCTGCTGGGCGTGGGGGCGGAGATTCCCTTTGATGGGCTGAATCCTGCCGTGGCGCCCACTTTGGGTATCGTGAAAACCGTCAAGCCCCGGTATTTCCGGCACAGGCTTTGCCACACCGAAGCCAGAGGATAACGCATAAATGATCGTTTAGCGGCGAGCCGCCGCTCCCAATTCGCACCAAGACTTCTACTTTTCGTTCGTGCCTTGCCTTGCCCGGTATCGATTTTGCGGTGGTTTTCGATAGGTTTTTGGGGCAGATCCCTGTGAATTCTATCGATAATTGCCGCAGGAACGATACCGAGCGATGCCCAATGGTGTAACGACAAGCACAGCACCGTGCACGAATTGTCTGCGGGCACTGCCCGCTAAACGATCATTTTCAGGAGGAACACACATGATCAACACCGTTTATCACTGGCTCAAGGGGCTTCCCGGGCTGGAAACGCTGGAAATGGAGAAGCTCTCTGCCGCCCCCGGCGCGTCGGGGCTGTTCTGCAAGGGGCGAAGTGTGCTGCGCCGCAGCGAGGACATCTTGGGCAATGCCGTCCTGCGCCAAAGCCTGACTTTCAGCCTGTGCCTGCACAGCACATCCCGGGAAATTCCCGCCTTTTTTCTGAAGCTGGATACAAAAAATGCCCCCACCCTGGGGGAAAACCAAACCGTCACCATCACCCGGGGGCATCTGACACGGGACGGCGGCACCGGCATCTGCCGCTTTGAAGCCACCGTCACTTTTACATTTACAAGCGAGGGATAACCTATGGCAAAAATCGAACGCAAATACATGGCCCACTTTTTGCAGGTGGGCGAGGAAATGATCCGGCTGGGCAAGGATCTGGAGGAGTATTCTCCCGAGCTGGCCGCCCAGGTGGAAAAGACCAAGAACATTCTAGGGCAGACCTCCGTCAGCATCGTCGGCTACGAAAAGACCGGCAGCGTCGAGCCTTACTTCGCCGAGAGCGGCGATCCGCTGTTTGAAAAGCTGCAGGCCATCATCGACGGCGACCTGACCCTGGATGATTGCAAGGCAGCTATGGTGGAGGTGAAGCTGTGGGACGGCGAGGGCACTTCTTATCCTGCCATCCGGGAGGAGTGCTATATCGAAGTGACCTCCTACGGCGGCGACACCCAGGGTTATCAGATCCCCTTCACCGTCCACTACACCGGCATCAAGCAGACCGGTACCTTTGACGTGACCGCCAAGACCTTCACCGCCAACCAGTAAGCCCATAAATGATCGTTTATCGTACCATCCAAGGCCCCCTTGCCTAAAGGGGGCTGGCAAAAATCTTTGATTTTTGACTGGGGGATTCATGCCGCGTTGCGGCATATTGCCCATAGGGCAATTATCCCTCCGTCTGCCCTTCGGGCAGCCACCTCCCTTTAGGCAAGGGAGGCTTTGCACCGCTAAACGATCATTTACCAAAGAAAGGAATCTCTATGGAAAAACTGACCTTTGACACCGGCAGAAAGCGCTACAAGGTGGGCGCCGGTGTGCTGTGCTTCAATCCCACCGACCCCAATGTCTATGCCCGGTTTCTGGAGGTGCTGGACGGCCTCTCCCAGCTGGAGAAGACCCTCAGCGAAACTGCCGGCGGCGATGCCGTTGCGGCCCTTGCCCAAGGGGACAAGGCCATCAAAGAGAAGCTTTCCTATGTATTCGGCGGCGGCAACGATCTGGATGCGGTGTTTTCCGGCGTCAGCCTGCTGGCGGTGGGGGATAACGGCCAGCGGCTGATCACCAATTTCCTTGCCGCCATCGAACCCATCTTAAGCGAGGGCGCAAGGCGCTGTGCCGCCGCCGAAGCGGCAAAGCTGTGATGGATCTGTGGCAGCTCCCCACCGAATGGGTGGCGGATGGACGGGCCTTTCCCCATAAGACGGACTACCGGCAGATCCTGAAGCTCATGGCGCTGCTGTCGGATGGAGAAAGACCCGCCCATCTGCGCTGGCTGACGGCGCTGGCCTATTTTTATGAAGCGCCCATCCCTGCGCGGCTGGAAGCGGATGCCATGGCCTACCTTGGGGATTTCCTTACCTGCGGTGAGACCGGCACGCCCGGCCCGAAGCTGCTGGACTGGAAGTTGGATGCCCCGGAGATCATCGCGGACATCAACGCCGTGGCAGGCAGGGAGGTCAGAGCCGAGCCGTACCTCCACTGGTGGACCTTTCTGAGCTTCTTTCACGGCATCCGGGAGGGCAGGCTCAGCGCGTTGGTGGCTATCCGGGATAAGCTGAGCCGGGGGAAAAAGTTAGAGCCTCACGAGCAGGCCTATTACCGGGCCCACAAAGACAAGATCCGTCTGCGCCCCCCGGAGTCCCCCGCCGACACCGCCCGCCGCAAGCAACTGGAAGCCTTGCTCAACTAAATGATCGTTTAGCGGGCAGTGCCCGCACCCATTTCGTGCACGGTGCGCTGCTTGTCGTTACACCATTGGGCACCGCTCGGTATCGTTTTTGCAGTACGATTCGATAGACTTTGTAGGGGCCGAAGACCACTTCGGCCCGGGCGGATGTGGTCATCCGCCCCTACATGGGCTAGCGGTGGTTAGACCGCTAAACGATCATTTATCAAAGGAGAAACTATGACAGAAATTACCCTTGACATCCAAAACACCGAGGAGGCGTTGGGTGGTATCAGTGCCGTGGCGGAGCAGGCCCGGAAGAACCTGGGCATCCTGGAAGATCAGCTTCTGTCCCTGCGGCTGAACTTCGGCAAACTCCGCAGCGCCATCACCGATGCCTTCGCGCCGGTGGCAGCCACCGTTGCCCCCATGCTCAACAGCGGATTGCGTGCCCTGACGGACTTTTGCGACAGTGCCGGCGCGGTGATGGCGGCGCTGTTCGGCACGGTGTATAAAAAAGCCGTCACCACTACCAAGGCTGTGGGGGGCGCAGTGCGCCGCACCATCGCATCCTTTGACCAGATCGAACGGCTGCAGGGCGGCAGCGGCGGGGGCGGCAGCACCACTTCCGTCACCTTAGAGCCCGTCAACGATGCCCTGACACCCCAGCTCCAATCCATCGTCGATACCATCCGGGCATGTGTGGCAAAGATCCAAAGCCTCATCGCCCCGCTGAAGACCATCGATTTTACTCCGGCAGCGGAGGCCTTCCGCCG
>JAZNLC010000246.1:0-3376 GCA_045578895.1 Faecousia sp.
CTTTATCACAAAACATATTCCCATATTCCGCACAAGAAAAACACAAAGCCGTTGACGAAAGACAGTAATCTCCTTATAATGGATTTGACTTCCCCGGAAGAATCTAACTTTTGGAGGCATTTTTATGGCTTCTTTGGAACAACGTTTTTTATCCCTGCAGCATAGTGTCGCAGGCTATTATAAAAAAGAAAAATATGAGCATACCTACGGTCTTTCTCCACAGCAAACCCACGGAATTACCCCTATGAGCGATTGGAACAGCCGTATTCTTTCCCAAATCGATTTTTGCCTGCAAATGAAAGCCTATATGGGCACAGAGGTATCCGCTCCGGTGGACGCGGCTCTTTCTGTACTGGAAACCGGTTTCGCCACGGACGGTGTGCTGACCGACAGCATTTGCCAAAAAGCAGAAGCATGCCTGCTGCCTTTGGCGGAGGAAGCAAAGACCTATACTCTGTTGCTGGTAGGCCACGCCCATTTGGACATGAACTGGATGTGGAGCTGGGACGAAACCGTCGCTACCGTTGTGGCCACTTTTAAGACCATGCTGAAGTTGATGGAGGAATACCCCGATTTCTGTTTCTCCCAATCCCAGGCTTCTACCTATAAGATCATTGAGGACTACGCCCCGGAACTGATGCCCGCAATTCAGCAGCGGATCAAAGAAGGAAGATGGGAAGTCACCGCTTCCGCCTGGGTGGAAACCGGCAAGAACATGCCCGCAACGGAATCGATTCTGAATCACATTTTCTACACCAAGCAGTATTTGCAGGAGCACTGGGGGGTTGATCCAAATGCTTTGGATCTGGACTTTTCTCCCGACACCTTCGGTCACAGCGCCTTTTTACCGGAGCTGGACACTTTGGGCGGTGTGAAATATTGCTACCACTGCCGGGGTATTGACGCGCCTGAATTGATCCTGTACCGCTGGAAAGCCCCCTCCGGCAAAGAACTTCTGATGTACAAGGAGCCTTACTGGTACAACAGCGGCATTATCCCCGCGCCCGGTATCGGTCTTCCCAGAGTCGCCAGCCTCAGCGGCGGTCTGCGCACCGGCATGGCTGTTTACGGTGTAGGTGACCACGGCGGCGGTCCTACCCGCCGGGATTTGGAGGAAGCCATCAAAATGCAGGCCTGGCCGGTATTTCCCACACTGCGATTCGGTACACTGCACGAATACTTTGCCGCGGCGGAAGCGGTTCGGGCTTCCGTTCCTGTGGTCGATCGCGAACTGAACAACATCTTCACCGGCTGCTACACCACCCAAAGCCGCATCAAGCGGGGCAACCGCCGTGCGGAAACCGCTTTGGTAGCCGCAGAAGGACTCTCTGCTTTGGCATCCCGGGAGTTTGGCATTCCTTATACTGACCGGCAATTTGAATCCGCCTGGCAGAATGTGCTGCTGACACACTTCCATGATATCCTCACCGGTTCCTGCGTGCAGGACAGCCGGGAATATGCCATGGGACTTTACCAGCACGCTTTGTCCGTTGCCCAAACCCGGTCCGCCATGGCACTGGAGACCATTTCTTCCGCTATCGATACCTCCGGGATCACCATCGAAGAAGATCTTTCTTACATGGCCTCTGAAGGCGCAGGTGTCGGCTTTGGGCTGCAGCATGGCAATATCCCCACCCATGAGAACGCCAGGGGAAAGACCCGTATTTTCCATATTTTCAACATCACTTCTTCCCAGCGCACAGAAAACGCTGAAATCACAGTGTGGGATTGGCCCGGAGATCCGCAGCTGATGGAAGTGACGGATACAGCTGGAAATCCCATTCCCTTCGAAAAAGTATCGGATATCAAAGAATACTGGGCGCACAAGTTTTTTACTCTGCTGGTCACCGTTTCCGTCCCCGCCTACGGTTACACTACAGTAATCCTGAGGGAGAAAGAACAGACAGTCGCGCCGGCACCCTTCCTCTATACTTACCAATTCGACCGCCAGCACTATCCTTTTGAGGATTTTGTTTTGGAAAATAAATACCTGCGGGCAGCCTTTGACCGCCGTACCGGCAAGCTGTACTCTTTGATCGACAAACATACAGGCAACGAGCGGCTGCGAAGCGGTGAAACCGGTGGTCTTCAGTATATTCTCTCTCAGCGCAATGATATGAGCGCATGGGTAATTGATCGGTACTTGCAGATGGAGGAAGTGAATGACCTGGTTCGTCTGGAGCCCATTGACCGTAAGCTGAATCCCGGCTTGGAGACAGAACATCGGCTTGGCGATTCCCGGATCACCACCACGGTTACTTTGGGCAGTGAGGATGAATTCTTAAAAATCAAGCTGAAAGTGGATTGGCATGAATCTGCCTTCCGGGCAGAGGAACAGCCGCTGCTGATCTATAGCCTGCCGCTGCGTGATACCACCGGCACTGCCCTTTGCGATGTTCCCGGCGGTATCCAGCGCCGCAAGGAACAGGAAATGGATCTGCCCTGCCTGCGTTACTGCGCCGCAGAAATGGCCGACGGCAGAGTATTGGCGCTGGCCAGCGATTGCAAATACGGCTTCCGTCTGTCCCGTGGGGAACTGAGCGTCACCCTGATCAACACCGCCTACGGTCCGGATCCTTATCCCGAGCGGGGCATCCAGGATATTACCCTTTACCTGATCCCGGCTGACCCCGATGGTGCCGCGCTGGCAAGAGAAACGGATATCTGCCTGAATCCGCTGCAGTATGTCACCGGCTCTGTCCATGAAGGAAATCTGCCTGCAACCACAGGTCTTCTGGCTGTGGAAGGAAAATCTGCCGTTTTCAGCGGTATTTCCATGAAAAATGACAAGTTGGCACTGCGCATTTATGAAACGGAGGGCGCCTCTTGCCCAGTGACAGTGACACTGCGATCTGTCCCCACAAACGCTAAGCTGACAGACCTCTTCGGAAAGCCTTTGGATATTCCCGTTTCTGTCAGCGGCAACACCGTTTCTTTCACCCTTGCGCCCTTTACATCCGCACAATTGGAAATTCAATAACTAACCGATAAAAACCGGGGCTGTTGCGGTTTGCAACAGCCCCGGTTGACGCTTTATACACTTTCGCTGGATTGTTGTTCGCTGACATATGGTATCTTCCAGACAAATCTTCCCAGCAGGCAGCTGACCAAAAACAGTACCGTCATCACGGCAGCCAGGATACCCACGCCGTTGGTCAGGGTAATGACGCTGAACTTATCAATAATGATACCGCCAACGCCGTTACCCACAATGCCGATCAGCGCTTTCACCACGCCCAACACCGACATAGCTGTACTGGCTGCCCGGTGGTCAACGATCTTGAATACATAGTTAGCACCGATGCCGTAGTAGAAGCCGCCTGCCACACCGGAAAGCAGCGTCACCGCCAGCATATCCCAAAGGCTGTTCATGGTA
>JAZNLC010000247.1:0-5387 GCA_045578895.1 Faecousia sp.
CCGGGGTGTCGTTGAGATCACTGACGTAGATAAGTTGGAAGAATTAAACGGTCAATAAAAAGTATGTCCGCCGGTGCAACATGCATGGCGGACATTTTTTGTTTGGGATATTACGCGGCTTCGGTCAGTTGATAGCCTGCATCTTCGATAACGGTTCTGAAAACGTCGTCGGATACATTCTGGTTCAGTTTCACCTTTGCGTTCTTTTCCTCCAGACTTACGGTCACCTCCGCAACGCCGGGCACGGCTGACAGGGCCTTCTGAACGTGCATTACGCAGTGATTGCACATCATACCTTCAATTTTTAAAATCTTCTCCATAGGATTCTCTCCTTCCGCTTCTGTCTGCGCTGCTGTTGTTTCAGCGGCGCTGTTGTTTTTATTGCTGATATGCTTCGGTTTGAACCATCTGAGCCGCAGGGCGTTGGTTACTACGAATACGGAGCTGAAGCTCATGGCAAAGGCTCCGATCATGGGATTCAGCTTCAGGGCGAAGGGCAGGAAGAATAAGCCTGCAGCTACCGGAATGCCGATGATGTTATAGATAAATGCCCAGAACAGATTCTGTTTGATGTTGCGGATGGTTGCCTTGCTCAGCTGGATGGCAGTAACCACATCCAGAAGATCGCTCTTCATGAGAACGATGTCCGCCGATTCCATGGCAATGTCTGTACCGGCGCCGATGGCAATGCCCACATCCGCTCTTGCCAGAGCCGGTGCGTCATTGATGCCGTCACCCACCATGGCAACTTTTTTGCCTTCGCTCTGTAAGCGGCGGATCTCCTGTTCCTTATCCTGGGGGAACACCTCTGCCACTACCCGGTGGGTGCCCACCTGGCGGCGGATGGCTTCTGCCGTTCTGGCATTGTCTCCGGTGAGCATAACCACTTCGATGCCCATATTGGACAGCTGAGCGATTGCTTGGGCGCTGGTAGGCTTTACCACGTCCGCTATGGCAATGACGCCCAGAAGCTTATCTCCTTTGGCAAAGAACAAGGGGGTCTTTCCATCCGATGCCAGTTCCTCTCCCCGGGCCATAAGCACACCGCCGGGAATGCCATAAGCTTCCATCAAACGGCGGTTGCCCGCAAGGATCTGCTCTCCGCCAATGATGCCGCTGATACCTTGACCGGGAATCTGCCGGAAATTGCTGATGCTCAGTGCAGGATACCCAGTCTTCTCTGCTTCTGCCACGATAGCATCAGCCAGAGGATGCTCAGAAAGCCGTTCTAACGAAGCGGCTACTTGCAGCAGTTCCTCCCGGGAGATTTCTCCGCTGAGCAGGATATCCGTTACAACAGGAGTTCCCTGGGTAATGGTGCCGGTTTTGTCCAGAACCACCATATCAATGCTGTGTGCGGTTTCCAGAGCTTCTGCGGATTTGATCAGGATGCCGTTGGTGGCACCTTTGCCGGTTCCTACCATGATAGCGGTAGGTGTGGCCAGACCCAATGCGCAGGGGCAGGAGATGACCAAAACGGAAATTCCAATGGAGAGGGCAAATTCCAGTCCGTAGCCTGCGAGCAGCCACACGATCGTAGCGATTACCGCAATTGCGATGACAACAGGTACAAACACACCGCTGACCTTATCTGCCAGCTTCGCAATGGGGGCTTTGGAGCTGGTGGCTTCGTCCACCAGCCGGATGATCTGTGCCAGGGTGGTATCGTCGCCCACCTTGGTTGCCTGCATCTTGAGAAAGCCGGACTTGCTGACGGTGGCACCGATGACCTTATCGCCAATGTGTTTTTCCACCGGGATGCTCTCACCGGTTAATGCAGATTCATCCACAGAGGCATTGCCTTCCACCACGGTGCCGTCTACCGGAATAGATTCACCGGCCTTGACAATCAGAATATCCCCCAACTGCACATCCTCCACGGGAATCTGAAGGGTCTGTCCCTCCCGCTCCACGGTGGCAACCTTGGGAGCCAGATTCATCAGCTTGGTAATGGCATCGGAGGTTTTGCCCTTTGCCCGGGCCTCCAGTGTCTTACCCAAAGTGATCAGGGTCAAGATCATACCTGCGGACTCAAAATACAGATCCATCATAAAGGCATGGACTATCTCCATATCTCCATGCCCCATGCCGATGCCGATCTTGTAGATGGCATAAATTCCGTAAACAGCAGCCGCACCGGAGCCAATGGCGATCAGGGAATCCATGTTGGGAGAACCCTTCAGAAGATTGCGGAAACCAATCCTAAAGTATCTGCCGTTTACAATCAGCACCGGCAGCAGCAGGAGAAACTGTGTGAAGGCAAAGACAAGCGCGTTTTCCATACCCAACAGGAAACCGGGCATAGGCCAGTTCATCATGTGGCCCATGGAGATGTAGAACAGAGGAATGGTAAAGAGTGCAGAAAGGATGAGCCTACGCTTCATTTCCTTATATTCAGCCTGTGCGGTGCTAATCTCCTGTTTCGCTTGCTTTTTATTCTGCGAAGCCTCTTTCGGGATCGCACCATAGCCGGTGTTCTCAACTGCTTCCACGATTCTGGCAGTATTCATTTCTGACTCATCGTAGGATACCACCATACTGTTTTTCAGCAGATTCACGGATACATCCTTGACTCCCGGCAGCTTCACAACGCAGCCCTCCACTCTGGAGGAACAGGCGGAACAGGTCATACCGGTAATATGAAACTGTTCTTTACGCATATACATCCCTTCTTTCCGTCTAGGATTATTCCTTGCTTGGGCGGCTGCTTGGCAGCCGCCCAAGTTTGGTCGCTCTTCCGTGATTAGCCTGCAGCCCAGCCGCCGTCCACCATCAGCACATCGCCGCTGATGTAGCTGGACTCGTCACTTGCCAGGAACAGCGCAGCCGATGCGATCTGCTCCGGGCTTCCGGGAGCAGGTGCAGTCGCCATGACATTTTTGATCCGGTTATAGCCGTTCATATTGGGCATGCCCATGGAGGTGCTGATCTCGGTTGCGATGCCTCCGGGCGCGATAGCGTTGCAGCGGATCCCGTTGGGCATATACATATAGGCCGTATTTTTGGTCAGGGATACGAGAGCCGCCTTGGACGCACCGTATACGGCACCTGCTGCGGTCCGTATCGCGCCAAAGGATGCCACATTGATAATATTGCCGCCGTCTCCCTGCTCCAGGAACACTTGGACCGCTTTACGCATGGAGTACATCGGGCCGTAAACGTTGACGGCAAATACCTGGTCAATCTTCTCGTTCTTTACATCGCCGATGGGACTCATATCGTCCATAATACCGGCGTTGTTGACCAAAACATCCAAGCGGCCAAATTCTTTTACCGCCAGGTCAATGGCAGACACCATGGTTTCCTCTTTGGAAACATCGCCAACAAAGGGGATCACCTTTCCGGGCGCACCTTGCAGCGATGCTGCCAATTCATCCAGCCGCTCCTTGCGGCGGGCAACTGCGATAATATTTGCGCCTTCTTTGGCAAACCGTTCAACGATTGCCTTTCCCATACCGGAAGATGCTCCGGTCACGACTACAGATTTATCTTTTAATTTCATATTTCATACCGCCTTTCTGTTGATAATGGTTTGATGTTATTTGTATTTTGTAACTGTATTATATCCTGCGTATATTCTTTGTTCCGTGATGACATCACATTTTGCCGTTTCGCACTTTGCAGATCAGCTGGGTCATAGTTCCCATCGGACAATAGACACACCAGCTGCGAGGCTTGAATAACACCATGGAGATCAAGCCAAGAATGGTAGAAGTTAGCATGACACTATAAAAGCCAAAGGCGAACTGGGCTACGCCGGGATGGATTAAGGTCCCATGATAGGCCCACTGCCAGGGCACTTTGAAGGTCCAGAGCAGCGTTACCACCTGCTTCAGATCCTGCACGCCTGCAAACACTAGATAGGTATTCCAGAGCATCAAAAAGAACATTGCAAAGAAGAATGTCAGAAATCCATACCGAAACCACTTGCTTTTCATCCATTTTGGAATATCTTTTTTCCGTGACAGACCGAATTGTCCTCCTAGCAGGATGAATAGCTGTCCTCTGCCGCAGTAGCGGTTGCAATAGCCTTTTGTACCTTTGACAATGGAGATGATCAGCGGGATGAAGAAACAGAACAGTCCCAGCCATGCAAACAGGATATTGAAGAAGCCCAGAATCAGATAGCTCAGCGACACGATCCAGAGATAATCGTACCAATACTTTTTCATGCTTCCACCTCCCGAAGTTCAATCACGCTGGCAGGACATTCTTTCGCACACTTTCCACAGCCTATGCATTTGGCCAGATCCACCTGGGCCATAATGCCTTTAAGGATCTGAATTGCGCCCATAGGGCACACCTTTACGCAACAGCCGCAGGCTACACAATCTGCCTGGTCAACAAATGCTTTTCGTTTCTTTTTGATAGTAGTCATATGCATCCTCCCTAAATTTGATTGATGCCATTATATCGAACGCAGAAGTGCGTTTCCGTGATGACATCACCTTTTCCATAAAAGAAAAACCACGCTCCCTAAACTGAAGGAAGCGTGGTCATTGCCAAATTATTTACTTGTCCATACCACAAGCAAAGGCTGATTCGATCAATGCCCGGTCATTCATCACCGCATCGTAACACCGGAAGCCTCCGGAGAAGTTGTAGGCTTCAAAGCCGTACCCCTCCAGGATCCGGGTGGCAATGTAGCTGCGCAGACCGCTCTGGCAGATGACATAAACGGGTTTCCCGGCTTCGATCTCACCGATCCGCTCCCGCAGTTCATCAACGGGGATGTTTTTGAAACCCTCAATATGTCCGCGGCTGTACTCCTGTGCGGTTCGGGTGTCCAGCAAGGTCACACTTCCGTCCTGGGGCAGATTGGCAGCATCAGATAGATGCCATTGCTTCAGGCCCTTGGAAATATTGTCGATCATAAAGCCTGCCATATTTACAGGATCTTTTGCAGATGAGTAAGGCGGCGCATAAGCAAGGTCCAGATCCTTCAGATCAGTTGCCTTTATTCCCGCATGAATGGCGGTAGCCAGCACGTCGATCCGCTTATCCACACCGTCGTAGCCCACGATCTGAGCGCCCAGCAGGCGGTAGGTTTCCTTTTCAAATACCACCTTCATAGTCATTAGCTTGCCGCCGGGATAGTAGCCTGCGTGGCTCATGGGAGACAGGTTCACCGTGTCCACGTCCAGACCGGATTCTCTTGCATTGGTTTCGTTAATGCCGGTGGTGGCTGCGGTCATATCAAAAATCTTGATTACAGAGCTGCCCTGAGAACCTAAGTACCGGCTGTCACCGCCGCAGATATTGTCAGCAGCGATCCGTCCCTGCTTATTGGCAGGGCCTGCAAGGGCGATCAGTGCATCGTGGCCTGTAACATAGTGCTTTACCTGCACCGCATCGCCTACGGCATAGATATCGGGGATGGAGGTCTC
>JAZNLC010000248.1:0-23636 GCA_045578895.1 Faecousia sp.
AGCTCGATGCCGACAGTAGTCTGATCTTCGCCCAGACAGCCTTCCAGCGCCTCACAGGCAGCGCCCTCCATCAAAGCTGCCATGCAGGGTGTGGCATATACCCGCAGGCTGCCGGAACCAACCTCCAAAGCGGTATCTTCCCGTTCCACAAGAGCAGTGACCTCGGCTTTTGTACCAATGGGAATGTTCATATAAATCTCCTCCAGACATCTTTTCTGTTACTATACTGAAAAATACTCAAAGTGTCAACAAAAAATGCACATTCCACATTCGGCGCTTGCAAAATGAAATTTCCTATGATATAGTTCCAAGTATAACCCAGTTTGCTCTGAAAGGGGATCACTATGAAACATTGTGTCATTTTCAAAAATCAAACCAACAAGTGGGATACTGCACTGCCGCTGGGTAATGGTGTTTTTGGAGCTATGCTGTTCTATGAGAAGAACAAGCTGTTCATGCCAATGAACCACTACGAAGTCTATTACAATATCTCAAGTGAGGTTCTGCCCAAGGACGAGCTGGCAGCCACACCAAGAGACGGTGACGGCAAGGCGGAGCATGCTGCGGTTTTAGCCTGTGCGCAGAACAATGCGCCTGTTGGCGATGAGCTTTACAGTTCTTTCCGTTACCGGGGGGACCGCAGAAAGGACGATCAGTCACTGGATGCAGGTGCATTCAGCTTTTCTGCTTCTTATCCCTGCACCGGTGAGCTTGTATTTTCCTTTGCTCCGGCACTCCATGGGGCAAACCATACCCTCGGATTGTATACGGAGGATGCCAAGGTTACCTTAAAACTAGAGGCGGAAACGGCCTTGGTGCAGGTTGACACCATTGTTGCCAATGTAGACTGTATTGCGAGTCGTATCACCCAAAGTAAACAGAATCTTGTTGACAATCTGTATATTTCTTTCCCTGAGTATCGGGATTACGACTATCCCGCGATCCGGTATATCCAGCTGGCGGAGGATCTCTTCGGCTATACGGTAACGCGCTGCTTTGATCCGGAAACGACCTTTGCATTTTCCGGTGTGATCCGTCTTCTGGGCGCCAAGGGTCATCTGGAGGAAGATAAAACCGGTGCCTATATCCGTTTGTCCCAATCGGAAAAGGACTTTACGGTGCTCACCGGCATCTTCACCCAGTGGCACTATGAAGATACCTTGAAAACCGGTGTGGAGCAGACGGCTGTCTGGGCAGAATCCCTTGAGAATCTGCTGCTGCAGCACAAGTCCCGCTGGGATGCATTCTTTACCCGTTCGTCCATTACGCTGCCGGATAAATTCTTAGAGCATGTGTACTATGTGAATCAGTACGCTCTTGCCTGCTGCAGCGGCAAGGACGGTGTTATGAAGCACCATGCCTGCGGACTTAACGGTCTGTGGGCCATCCGCCATCCCAACCTCTGGGGCAGCATGTGGTACTGGGATGTGAATATTCAGGCTGCCTTTGCCGGTGTGTTTTCCAGTAACCGGCTGGATCTGGGCAAGGTTTTCTCCGACGGTCTGCTGTCTTACAAGGAGCTGATGGAGGTATTTGCCAAGACTCAGCACGGTATGACCGGCTACGCGGTGGACTATCCCTATTATTTCTACTACTGCGTGGTGCCTTGGTGCGCCATGTACCTTTGGCATCAGTATGAATACAGTCAGGATAAGGAATATTTGAAAAATGAGGCCTATCCCTTCTTCCTGAAGCTCTGTGAGTTTGTGACGCAGCTGTTTGAATACGATTCTGCGGACGGCTGCTACCATGTGTATCCGGATATTTCTCCGGAGCAGGGTCCTTTGGCTCACGATACCACCATCACCGTGGCTACCTGCAAGTATTTGCTGAAATTCACGCTGGAAGCCGCACGGATCCTGGGAGACAGTTCTGTATTGCTGGACCAGTGCAGGGAGATTCTCTCCAAAATGCCGCCCTATGCTGTCAGCGAAGGCGGTCATTACGGAGTGCACCTGAAGGACTCTCCCGATGCACCGGATCATATGTGGATCCGCCATCCCAGTATGCTGATGCCGCTGTTTCCTATCGGTGAATTTGATATAGACAGCGACCCCGAACAGCTGCAGATTTTAAATAACACCCTGCGTTTTCTGGAAGAGCGTTGTGAGATCGGCATTTTCGGCGGCAGCTGGCTGGCGGCCGCTGCGGCTCGTCTGGGTAACGGACAGATGGCACTGCGTCTGCTGTACGAGCGGGGCATCGACCATATGCTCAGAGCCAATGGCCTGACGGCAGAAGAAACCGATCACTTTATCAACTTCTGCCTGTCCATGCGTCAGCCGCTCTACTATCCCTGCATGATGGAATTCACCGGCGAGATGCTCTCTGCAGTCAATGAGATGCTGCTGCAGTCCGAAAACGGTGTGATCCGGGTATTCCCGGCGCTTCCCGACGGCAATCCGGAGCTTTACCGGTCACACATGCACGGTTACTGCTATCAGGAATACGAAGACCGCTTTGGGGAGTATCCCGCTTGGAAGGATGTGCGGTTTGATAAGCTCCTTGCCAAGGGGGCTTTCGAAGTGAGTGCTTCTGCCAGGGGCGGCGCACTGGAATGGATCTGCGTCCTCAGTCAGTGCGGCGGCACCGCGCGGCTTACATCTCCGCTGCTTTCTAAGAAAATGAAAGTCCGCTGTGACGGCGCTCCTGTGGCATTTACGGATGAAAACGGTGTTTTGGTATTTGATACCCAGCCGGGCATGCGTTACATTATCAGTGTCGAGCCTTCAGTGGATATGACCAATGTGCAGGAAGATGCTTATCATGAGGATGTGCTGCAGCATATCACTTATACCAAGCGGCATATTTCTATCGGTGAGGATCCGGAAAGCTTGTACCGGAAGCAGTTTGACGGTTTCATCCGTGACTGGTATCTGGGCAATGTCCGGGTCTCCAACCATACGGTATATAAGTTTGACTTCGGTACCGATGCACAGAAGCGGTATCAGGACATTTTCCAACGGCAGGCCTTTGTCACAGAGGACATGCTGATCACGCTGCTGCCGCCTGTGTTTGTGGAGGATCTGCAATTCACACCGAAGCAGGGCTACGGTTTTTCCTGCGCCGCGAGAATCGAAACCGTTGACCGTGGGGAACCGGACGGACTGCGCCGGGACTTTGTGCAGGGCGAAGGGGATGCAGAGTTCCTCATTGAGGTTCCCAGAGGCCAGTATGAGCTCTTTGCGGTATCCGGTGATGCTTGTGAGGATAGTGTGACAATTCTGGATTGTGAGCACGGCAGAGCCGCCGGCGGCGAGGTCGTAAAGAAGGGCCGCTATCAATGTAAGGTGCTTCCACTGGTATTGGAGGACGACGGTGTGATCCGGCTGCGGCTCTCTACCAAACCCGGCTACCGTTGGAAGCTGAACTACCTGTTCGTAAACTGCCACAAGGGCTACTAAGCATAGTAAAAGACCCGACAGCGCGTCTGTCGGGTCTTTTATGTTCAGTATTACAGCTCCTCGCTGATTGCCAGCAGCAAAATACCCACAATGACCACGGCAATGAAGGCGTAGGTCTTCCAGGAAAGCTTCTCCTTCAGGAAGATGCGGGAAAGCAGCAGGGAAACGACACAGACAGAGGAAAGGATGGGGGCTGCAACTGCATCCACGCCACCCAGGGCGTACACATAAGTAAACTGTCCTGCGGTCTCAAAAACAGCCGCCAGGATCTTGTCCTTGTGCTGCTTGACGGGGCCGAACTTAACCTTTTTGGCCTTCATGAAAATGAACAGACCCAAAGCAAACAGCGCGAAGGTCAGCTCATAGCTGGTATTGGCTACGGCTTCGATGGTCTCTTCGGTGACATCCACCAGGGGAGAAGAAGCCGCATCCTCAATCAGGAAGAAAGCGTCATCCAGGAAGGTGCCGAAGGCATCCAGCAGGGCATACACAAAGGGCATACAGAAGGCTACAATGGCCAGGCCCTTGCCCAATCTTTTCTTTCTTTGCGTGTCGCCGTGGTTTTCCAGGAAGCTGACACCCAAAACACCGACGGTAATAACGGCGATGGCGATCCAGGTAAATGCGGAGATCTCTTCGCCCAGGAAAATAACGAACAGCAGGGTGCAAATAACACCGGCGGTATTCTCGATGGGGTCGGAAATAGACTCTTCCAGGAAACGCATTCCAAAGTAGGAGAATACCATGGAAATGATATAAAACAGAGATACAGGCAGATACCGGATCAGGTTCATGGGATTGTAGCCGATATCCTGGGTCAACAGGGTAAAGATTGCGTGAGCACCCATGACCACACCGACCCAAACGCAGATCTTCAGGTGAGAGTATTTCTCGGTTTCCACAGCGCCTTTCTTATAGAAAAGCTCCGCGGTGCCCCACAAAAGGGCGGTTGCGACGGAAAAGAATAACCAAGACATATTTGTTTCCTCCTTACAATGTTACAAGGCCCGCGTCAACCATTTTCTGCAGGCTCATAAGAATACCGAGTTTTGCGTGGTACCAGGTCAAGCCGCCCTGGAAGTATACCGCGTAAGGCTCCCGGATGGGGCCGTCGGCGGAAAGTTCCATGGTACTGCCCTGGACAAATGCGCCGGCAGCCATGATCACCTGGCTGTCATAGCCGGGCATGTCGCCGGGGATGGGGGTGGCGAAGCTGTCCACGGGAGCGGCTGCCTGAATGCCCTTGCAGAAGGCGATCATACCCTCGGGACTGCCCAGCTCCACAGCCTGGATGATATCGTGGCGGCTTTCTGTGGCATTGGGAACGCAATTAAAGCCCAAAGGTTCATACAGATTCGCGGCGAAGATCGCGCCCTTTTCCGCATTGGCGGTGACAGTGGGGGAAAGGAAGAAGCCCTGATACAGCTGACCCATCAGGCCAAAGTTTGCGCCCACTTCCTGACCCAAACCGGGAGCGGAAAGCCGGTAAGCGCAGCGGTCGATGCATGTCTGTGTGCCGGCAATGTAGCCGCCGGAGGAAGCCAGGCCGCCACCGGGATTCTTGATCAGGCTGCCGACGACCATGTCAGCGCCCACATCCGAAGGCTCAACAGTTTCTACAAACTCGCCGTAGCAGTTATCTACCATCACCAGCACATCGGGCTTGATGCTCTTACAGAAGGCAATCAGTTCACCGATCTGCTTTACGGAGAAGGTGGGCCGTGTCGCGTAGCCTTTGGAGCGCTGGATGGTAATCAGTTTAGTCTTATCGTTAATGGCAGCCCGGATACCCTCGTAGTCGAACCTGCCGCCTTCCAGCAAGTCTACCTGCCGGTAGCTGACACCGTATTCTGCCAAAGAGCAGGGGCTGGGGCGGATGCCAATGACCTCCTGCAGTGTGTCATAGGGCAGACCCACGGGAGAAAGCAGTTCGTCGCCGGGGAGCAGGGTGGCGCTGAGAGCGATGGTCAGTGCGTGGGTGCCGCAGGTAATGTGGGGGCGCACCAATGCGGCCTCGGTGTGGAATACATCCGCATAGACCTGCTCCAGCTTGTCGCGGCCTTCATCGTTGTAGCCGTAGCCGGTGGAGGCGGCAAAGCAGGTGGCGGACACCCGGTTCTTTCGGAAAGCAGTCAGAACCTTTGCCTGATTGTATTCGGCCACCCGGTCGATCTCGTCAAAGCGCTCCTTCAGGCGGGCAATGGTGGCCTCGCCGTAGGCGTAGACGGCGGGGGAAATGCCCATGTTTTCATACATAGCGGTAATCTCATTCATATTTCAGTCCTCGTTTTTTACAGATCGGAAGATTCGGTTTGCCAAATCATTCAGGGTTTCCGGCTTTGTAACGATCAGCCCGGTTTCGCTTTTTCCCAGGATCAGCAAGGTGTCACCGGGTTCAATACCGAAATATTCTCTGGCTTCCTTTGGAATCACGATCTGCCCCCGGTCACCGACCTTGGCAGTGCCGAAAACCTTTTGGGTGTTCTGCTTTCCGAGGATGTGTTTACCACCAGCCATGGAATACCCCTCCTTTCACACTTTTCATACTTTTCACACCAGCAAAGTATAATATATCCCGCTTCGGCTGTCAAGCACAAAGCGGGATTTTTTGTTTAATTACGGCGTCTTCTGCCACCAAAGATCAGAATCAACCGAAGAAGCTGCGCCAGGGACACGGCAGTGGCGGCCACATAGGTCATGGCGGCAGCTGTCAGGGTCTTTCTTGCACCCTTTTGCTCCTCACCCGTCAGCAGCTCACCGCTTTCGATGGCAGCCATGGCACGGCGGCTGGCATTGAATTCGACGGGCAGGGTAATCAGCTGAAACACCAAAGAAAGGCCGAAGCAGGCAATGCCCAAGTACACGAAACCGTAAGAGAGATTTTCAAAGGCTGCCAGCAGGAGACCAATCAGGATCAGCGGCATGGCCAGCTTACTGCCCAAATTGGTAATGGGAATAATGGCAGCCCGGAGCTTGATGGGACCGTAGCTTTCGGCATACTGTACCGCATGACCCGCTTCATGGCAGGCAACACCGATGGCCGCGGTGGAAGTGCTGTCGTAAACGCCGTCAGATAACCGGATCACATTGGATTTGGGATCGTAATGGTCGGTCAGGTTGCCGCTGACACGCTCGATGCGAACACCGGCAACACCGTTTGCACGCAGTACCCGGTCTGCAGCCTGCGCGCCGGTGATGCCCCGGCGGGAATACTGCTTCGCATACTTTTTGAAAGTGCTATTGACACTGCTGCTTGCCCAAAGAGACAGCAAAACGCAGGGCAGAACCAGCACGATATACGTCCAGTCAAAATACATATTGTACCTCCTTTGATCTTATCATACGCAGAATTTCTGCCCTTATTATACCCGCCGCAGCATCCTTTGGCAAGGGGTGACGGAATAACTTTACAATTCATTCAAATCCTGCTATAATACATAAAATAAACGATCATTTACGAGAGGAGATGCTTTATGGAATTTCTGTATATTTTAGAACAGATCCGTGATCCGTTTCTAAACAAGCTTTTTCTGGCTGTTACCACCTTGGGTGAGGAAACCGCTTTTTTGGTGATTGGCCTGATTCTGTACTGGTGCTTCAGCAAGCGCCGCGGCTATTATCTGATGAGCGTCGGTTTCCTTGGAACCATCACCAGCCAGGCTATGAAGATCGCCTGTAATGTACCCCGTCCCTGGGTAAAAGATCCCAATTTTACCATTTTGGAGGAAGCCCGGGAAGCTGCTTCCGGCTATTCCTTACCAAGCGGACATACGCAGACGGCGGTGGGCACCTTCGGCGCCATCGCCAGGACCTCCGAGAGGGATTACACCCGCTTCGTTTGCATTATGCTTTCCGTTTTGGTAGCGTTTTCCAGAATGTATGTAGGTGTCCATACCCCTGCGGATGTAATCGTGGGCGCTGCCATCTCGATTGTATTTGTATTTGCCCTGCATCCGTTAATGATGGGAAAGAAGGACCATACATTCCCGGTGCTGATCGCCATAAGTGTTACCAGCTTGGTATATCTGATCGTTATGGAGTGCGTCAGCTTCCCGGCGGATATCGATACACATAACCTGGAATCCGCAATGAAGAATGCCTACACACTTCTGGGTGCGACAGTGGGTCTTGTACTTGTGTATCCTTTGGAAAAGAAGTATGTGAATTTTGAGGAATCCGCTGTTTGGTGGGTACAGGTAATCAAAGTTGTATTGGGTCTTGCGGTTGTGCTGGCAGTGAAAGAAGGCCTGCGCGCGCCGCTGGATTGGATGTTTGGCGGTCACCTGGCAGCAAGATCCGTCCGGTATTTCCTGATCGTAAACGTTGCCGGCCTGCTGTGGCCTATGACCTTCCGGTATTTTGACCGTTTGGCCGGTAAGAAAGTATAAAGAGGGATCCGTTATGAAAAAAATAGCTGTTAAGAAGCTGCGGCCCGATGCGATACTGCCTACTTACGGCACAGCCTGCGCTGCGGGTGCAGATCTGTATGCCTGCCTGGAATCCCCGGTGACCATTGAACCGGGTAAAACTGTGCTGATCCCAACGGGACTTGCCATGGAGATCCCCGTGGGCTTTGCGGGCCTGATCTATGCCCGCAGTGGCCTCAGCGTCAAGCGTGGCCTGGCACCTGCCAATAAAGTGGGTGTTATCGACGCTGACTACCGGGGGGAATTTATTGTCGCGCTGCTGAACCACGGAAATACTGCGCAAACCGTTGAACACGGCGAGCGCATCGCGCAGCTGGTTATCACCCCTGTCTTTACATCCGGCTTCCGGGAAGTAGCGGAACTGTCCGATACCGCCAGAGGTGAGGGCGGCTTTGGATCTACGGGAAAGTAAAATTTAGTAAAATTTTGCTGTACAAGAGAAAATTTTTTTCGTATAATAGCCACAGCAATCTTTTGTAGGGAGGATCTCTATGGAAATCTTATCTGCCATAATCCAAATGCTCGGCGGCCTGGCCATGTTCCTTTATGGTATTGAGATCATGGGTGACGGTCTGAAGAACAGCTCCGGCGCGGCCTTGAAGAATGTGCTTCAAAAGGTCTCCGGCAATTTGGTCACCGGTGTTTTGACCGGTACTTTGGTCACCGCTGTGATCCAAAGCTCCACCGCTACCATCGTTTTGACGGTTGCCCTGATCGGTGCCGGCGTGCTGACGCTGAAGCAGGCTGTTTCCATCGTTATGGGTGCCAATATCGGTACCACCATCACGGCCTGGATCACCAACCTGGCCTTTATGGAAGGCGGCGGAAACTTTTTCCTGTGGCTCTTCGACACCGATACCCTGGCGCCTATTGCGCTGTTTTTGGGCATTGTGCTGATCATGTTCGTCAAGACCAAGAAAGCCAAGGTCGTTGGCGATATTTCCATGGGCTTCGGTATTCTGTTCATCGGCTTGATGAATATGACCGGTGCAGTCAAGGGCTTTGCCAATTCTCCCGCCTTTATGGAGCTACTGGCCGGTTTCTCCGATAAGCCCGTTTTGGGCATTATCGCCGGCTGTGTGCTGACTGTTATTGTTCAGAGCTCTTCCGCTACCGTTGCCATGCTACAGTCCCTTTCCGCTACCGGCGCTATGGATTTCTCCGGCGTGTATCCCATTATTATGGGTATCAATATCGGTACTACTTTGGTTACCGCTTTCTACTGCTTCGTGGGTGAATCCCATAAGGACTCCCGCCGTACAGGCCTGGTTCATGTGGTATTTAATTCCATTGGCACTGTAGTCTTTATGGTCGTTCTGAGCGTTATGCAGCATTTTCAGGTTTTTGGCACCGCTTTTTGGACAATGGAAGCCACCTCTACGGTCATTGCTCTTTTCCAAACGGCATTTAATGTTGCCACCTGTTGCCTGCTGCTACCCTTGACCAATCAGCTGGTAAAGATGTCCCTGCGAATCGTTAAAGACGAACCCGAGAAAGCCCCTGCCCATCCGGAGTTGCTTACCCTGGGCGAAAATCTGTATATTTCTCCTGCTGTTGCATTGGGCGAAGCCACCAAGGCTGTTGCCGCTATGGGCAGTATCGCAAAGGAAAACTTTGCCCGTGGCTGCCAGCAGCTGCTTTCTTACGATGCCGAGCGTAATGCCGTTATCGACGAAGATGAAGAGTGCCTGGACCGCTTTGCGGACGATTCCGACCGCTTCCTCATCGGCCTTTCCAAGGTCATCGAAAGCGAGGGAGAGGACCGCCAGCTGGACATGCTGATGCAATCCGTTCCCAACTTCGAGCGTATCGGCGACTATGCTACCAACTTCTCCGAGCTGGGCGCGAAGCTGGCGAATAGCAAGAATTCTTTCTCCGAAGGCGCAAAGAAGGAACTGGGCATTCTCTTTGATGCTGTCAATGAGATCCTGTCTATCACCATCGATGCCTTTACCCGGGATGATATCCAGGCTGCCAAGGCTGTGGAGCCTTTGGAAGAGGTCATCGATGACATGATCATGATCCTGAAGGACCGCCACACAAAGCGCCTCAAGAAGGGCGAATGTACTGTCGATACCGGCTTGGTGTTTATGGAATGCCTGACTTACCTGGAGCGTGCTTCCGACCAGTGTTCTTCCATTGCGGTTATGATGCTGGCCCGCTATGATGATGCGATTCTGCACAATCACCACGAATATTTGCGCTCTGTTCATAACGGCAACGATGTCTTCTACAATGATGAAGAGAGCCGCCGCCGCGCCCAGTATATCGAACCGCTGAAGGCAATCCACTAAGCAATTAAAGTGAGACCGGCGCATCCGAGTTGGATGCGCCGGTTCTGTATTTAGTAGAAGAGGATATCGGCATAAGTGGGGAAGGGCCAGTAGCTCTTATCGGTAAGCAGCTCCAGGCTGTCTGCCAGGGCGCGGACCTTTGCCATAGCGGGAGTGATGACGCTGTGATAGAAATCCGTGCCCTGTACGCTGTCAGTCGGCACATCCAGCAGTGCATTTTTTAGATCCTCGCAGGCCGCATACAGTGCGTCGATTCCCTCACTGAGACGGGTGATCAGATCCAGCTCTGCGCTGCGGGTCACATACAGCCGCTGCTTCAGCTCTGCCCTGGCGCACAAATCGCCGCAATACTTGCTGACAGCGGGCAGGATCTGACGCATAGCCATATCTACAGTGGTCTGGGCTTCGATCCGCATCAGCTTGCAGTAAGCTTCCAGGTGGATCTCATGGCGGGCTTTAAACTCTGCTTCGGTGAAGATGCCGTGCTTGGTCACCAACCGGATGTTCTTTTCGCTGATGTAGTGCGGCATGGCTTCTGCGGTGGAACGGTAGTTGCTCAGACCCCGCTTAGCGGCTTCCTTTTCCCATGCCTCGCTGTAGCCGTTGCCGTTGAATATGATCCGGCTGTGCTCGGTAAATGCGCGGCATACCAGGTTTTGCAGCGCGGAGTCAAAGTCTTCCGCACCTTCTAACTCGTCAGCAAAGCGGGTCAGCTCTTCGGCCATGATGGTGTTCAGAGCAATGTTGGGACCTGCCACGGACTGGGAAGAACCCAGCATACGAAATTCAAACTTGTTGCCGGTGAAAGCTACCGGACTTGTGCGGTTGCGGTCAGTGGTGTCCTTGGGAATGGCGGGCAGCACATCCACGCCGATACGCATAACGCTTTTCTCGGGATCCTGGTAATTGGTGCCGTTGATGATGGATTCTACAACGGCTGTCAGCTCATCGCCCAGGAAGATGGAAACAATGGCAGGAGGGGCTTCGTGGGCACCCAGGCGGTGATCGTTACCGGCAGAAGCGACCGTGCAGCGCAGGAAGTCCTGATATTCATCCACACCTGCAATAAAGGCGGCCAGGAACACTAAAAACTGCGCGTTCTGACGGGGAGTTTGACCGGGATGGAACAGATTGCGTCCGGTATCAGTACCCAAAGAGTAGTTGTTGTGCTTGCCGGATCCGTTGACACCCTGGAAAGGCTTTTCATGGAGCAGGCAAACCAGGTTGTGCTTGGCTGCGCACTTTTTCAGGATCTCCATGACCAGCTGGTTGGCATCGCAGGAGGTATTTGCGTTGTCATAAATGGGAGCCAGCTCGTGCTGACAGGGGGCGGCTTCGTTGTGCTTGGTCTTGGAAAGAACACCCAGCCGCCATAGCTGCTCATCCAGGTCTTTCATAAAGTTGGAGATCCGGGTACGGATAGTGCCGTAGTAGTGGTCATCCAGCTCCTGACCCTTGGGGGCGGGAGCGCCGAAGAGGGTGCGGCCGGTCAGCCGCAGGTCTTCACGCTGTGCATAGAGATCTTTGGGTATGATGAAGTATTCCTGCTCCGCGCCCACACAGTTGATGACCCGCTGGGTCTCATTGTCGCCGAAGAGACGCAGGATCCGCAGGGCGGCCTTGCTCACCTCGTCCATGGAGCGAAGCAGAGGTGTCTTCTTATCCAAAGCTTCACCGGTGTAAGAGAAGAAGCAGGTGGGAATGTACAGGCTGCCATCCTTTACAAAGGCAAAGGCAGTGGGGTCCCATGCGGTGTAGCCACGGGCCTCAAAGGTAGCCCGCAGACCGCCGGATGGGAAGGAACTGGCATCGGATTCGCCTTGCACCAACTCTTTGCCGGAAAACTCCATTATGACCCGACCGTCACCGGTGGGAGCGATAAAAGAGTCGTGCTTCTCTGCGGTGATGCCGGTCATGGGCTGGAACCAGTGGGTGAAATGAGTGGCACCTTTTTCGGTGGCCCAGTTTTTCATAGCTTCCGCGATCTCATTGGCGACGCTCAGGGGCAGGGGGGTAGCAGTAGCGATGCATTGCTTCCAGGCGCTGTAAATTTCCGGAGACAGCCGTTGCTGCATGGTGGCCTCGTTGAAAACATCACAGCCAAAAATCTGGGGAACATTCAGAATCTCGCTCATAGGACCCTTCCTTTCAAACATCATATCTTCTCCCATTCTATGCGAAATAGGGGAAAAAAGCAAGAGCGCAACTGGGATAAATTTCCCTTTTCTGACAATTCACCTTTGTGTGTTTTCACAAATCCTGCCATTACACTTGCATTTTTCTTTTTATAGAATTATAATGAGTCCAATTATTTAGGAAAGGGATGGTTCCCATGAAAACATATGCCTCCATGACAAGAGAAGAACTGCTGCGGGAATATGCTGCCCAGCAGAATGCATTTGACCGCTGCAAGGAAAAGCGCCTGGCGCTGAATATGGCTCGCGGCAAGCCTGCAAAGGCCCAGCTGGATCTTTGTAAGGATATCCTGACAGTGATCTCCAAGCCGGAAGACTGCTTTGACGGCAGCATCGATGCCCGCAACTACGGTGAGCTGGCCGGCTTGCCCTGTGCCCGCAGCTATTGGGCGGATGTTTTGGGCTGCAAACCGGAGCAGACCTTTGTAGGCGGCAGCGCCAGCCTGAATCTGATGTACGATGTGATCTCCAAGGCATATACCCATGGCCTGCTGGAAAGCGAGCGCCCCTGGAGTCAGGAAGACAAGGTTAAATTTCTGTGTCCTGCCCCCGGCTATGACCGGCATTTCCGCATTACGGAATCCTTTGGCGCAGAGCTGATCACCGTGCCTATGACAGCGGATGGCCCTGATATGGATCTGGTGGAAGAATTGGTAAAAGACCCGACGGTAAAGGGCATCTGGTGTGTTCCCAAGTATTCCAACCCAGACGGCATCATCTACAGCGACGAGACCGTTTCCCGCTTTGCCAAGCTGAAGCCTGCGGCTCCCGATTTTGTTATCATGTGGGACAATGCTTACTGCATCCACGAGTTTGAGGGGGACTTTGTGCCCTTTGCGGATATCCTTTCCATTTGCGAAGCGGCAGGCAATCCCAATATGGTTTTGGAATTTGCCTCCACTTCCAAGATCACCCTAGCCGGCGGCGGTATCTCCGTGATGGCAGGCTCTGTGGCGAATATTCAGTATCTGAGCAAGCTGTGGGGCGTGCAGACCATTTCCTACGATAAGATCAATCAGCTGCGGCATGTGCGCTTTTTGAAGGATAAGGCCCACACCCTTGAACTTATGAAGGGCCACGCAGCCATCATGGGTCCCAAGTTCCGTTGCGTGCTGGAAATGCTGGATGCGCAGATCGCTCCGGCGGATATCGCACAGTGGAATAAGCCGAAGGGCGGCTACTTTGTCAGCCTCAATGCCATGCCCGGTACCGCGAAGCGTACCCTTGCCCTTTGTAAGGAAGCGGGCGTAACTATGACCGATGCTGGAGCTACATTCCCTTACGGCGTCGACCCCAACGACAGCAATATCCGCATCGCTCCCAGTTTGCCGCCGGTTGCGGAATTGGAGCAGGCTATGGAAGTCTTCTGCACCTGCCTGAAGCTGTCTGCCCTGGAAAAACTTTTGGAGCAGTGATCCATGAAAAGACTCATCGAACTTGTGAAGAAGCATTGGGATATCATATCCTATCTCTTTTTCGGGGTCATGACCACGGTGGTCAATTACGCTGTATATCTGCCGCTGTATAACGGGCTGCGGCTCAGCGCCACAGTCAGTAACGTGATCGCCTGGGCAGTGGCGGTAGCCTTTGCGTTTTTGACTAATAAGCCCTTTGTCTTTGGCAGCCACGACTGGTCAGCCAAGGTGGTGTGGCCGGAGCTTGCCAAATTTGTGGGCTGCCGCATCGGCTCCGGCCTTGCAGAAACCGCGATCATTTTTGTGGCTGTGGATATTTTGCAGGGCAACGGCAACCTTTGGAAACTGCTGACCAGCATTTTGGTGGTCATCCTCAATTATGTAGCCAGCAAGCTGCTGGTGTTCAAAAAGAAATAAGGAAGGGCTGAGCCCTTCCTTATTATAGAACCGAATTTAAGCAGCAGGCATTTATTATATTCCGTATTTTTCCTTCAGATACACAATAGCTTCCCGGTAGCCATCCAATCCGTGACCGATGATGGATTTTTCACAAGCCATGCCTGCATAGGAGATCTGCCGAAAGGCTTCCCGCTCGGAAACGTCGGAAATGTGTACTTCCACTGCCGGAATGGAAACGGCCTTCAGGGCATCTAAAATAGCAATGCTGGTGTGGGTATAGGCGGCAGGATTGATCACGATGCCGTCATAGACCCCCAAAGCCTCCTGGATCTTATCAACGATGCAGCCTTCGTGGTTGCTTTGATACTGATCTACGGTGATATCCAGTTCCGTGGCGGTATCTTGCAGCAGCTGCAGCAAAGCGGCAAAACTCCGGTCACCGTAGATCTCCGGCTCCCGGATACCAAGCATATTGATATTTGGCCCGTTGACTACAAGTATCTTCATAATGGATACCTCAACATCTTCAAAATTTCTTCCACAGTTTCATTGGCAGCGCCATCATTATGAACCGTTACATCCGCAAAGCGGCGGTACATGGGCTCCCGTCTTTGGTATAGTTCTGCAAGGTCATTGGCCAGTGACAACGGTCTGCCTTCTCTTGGCAGCTGCGCCAAATCTCTTTTCAGCCAAAAGATATTACCGTTGCGGTGCAGGTGTTGGTAGTTATCTTCCCGGGTCACACACCCGCCGCCGGTAGCAATCACCAAACCGGATTCCTTTCCCAAACGGGAAAGAACTTCCGCTTCCAGGTCACGAAATACCGCTTCTCCGCTTTTTTCAAAGATCTCGGGGATCGTGCAGCCTGCGGCATTTTCAATCTCAACATCCGTATCGGCGAAGTCTTTACCCAACGCGTTTGCCAGTGCTTTGCCTACGGTGGTTTTTCCGCAGCCGGGCATACCGATGAGTACGATGTTTTCCGTCTGCCGCTGTAAAGCGCTGTAGATATGACCGATCTGATCCTCCGCGATGGCCTCACCTGTAAAATACCGGGCGCTTTCCCATGCCTGTGCCACCAGCATCCAAAGACCGTTCTCTGTCTTTAGACCTCTGCTTTCGGCCTCCAACAGAAGCTTCGTTCGGGCAGGATTATAAATCAGGTCAGCAACCGCTTCCAACTGCGGAAACCCGTCCAAAGACAGCGGAGCTTCTTCCACCATGGGATACATGCCCACGGGGGTAGCGTTTACGATCAGCGCCGCATCGGCATGCAGATGCAAATTGTCGTAATGATTATCCCCGCTTCTGGAAATGACGATGACCTTTGCACCCATATCTTCCAACACAGCAACCGCTGTGACGGATGCGCCGCCGCTGCCCAATACAAGTGCCTTTTTCCCCGCAACGGAAAGCTCCAGCCGCTGCATCATGCTGTGAAAACCAAAGTAATCGCTGTTGTGACCCAGGAGCGTGCCGTCCGCTTGCCGCACGATGGTATTCACAGCGCCCAACCGGGCTGCCACCGGTGTCAGTGCGTCGCAGTAGGGAACCACAGCCTTCTTGTAGGGAATGGTCACATTGATTCCGGTAAAGTCACTGTTTTTCAGAAAACCGGCAACCGCTTCCGGCTCTTGTTCGATCAGGGTATAAGGGTAATCTCCCAAATGCTGATGGATCAGTGGAGAATAGCTGTGGGCAAGCTTTCTGCCCAGTAAGGCGCATTTGCTCATGGTGTTACCCTTCCAACCGGTTTTGATATTCCCGGCTCAAGGCGAAGATCTGCTCATACAGCCGCGCCACATAATCAGACAGTTCTTCGGGCGCATTTTCACAGAGTTTATCGATGATTTCCCGTTCCCGCTGGGGTACATAAATGGGAAGTCCCCGCTCTTTTTTATACGCGCCGATTTGTGCGCTCAGCGCCATGCGCTGTAAAAACAGTTCCGTCAATTGACTGTCGATGGCATCGATGCCGCAGCGAAGCTCAGCGATATCCATATTACATTCTCCTGCTTTCTAAAATCATGTCGTAGATGGCGATAGCAGCAGCCGCCTCCACCACGGGCACTGCCCGAAGGGCAATGCAGGGGTCATGCCGTCCGTTTATTTCCACAGTGACTGCTTCACCCGAACGCAGATCTACGGTCTTCTGCGGCTTTGCAACCGAGGGCGTCGGCTTAAAGGTCACATCAAAGATCACCGGCATGCCGGTGGTGATCCCACCTAAAATACCGCCGCAGTGATTGGTTTCGGTTGCCATGCGGCCGTCGTGCATCGTAAAGGCGTCGTTGCTTTCACTGCCGTAAAGGGAAGCAAAGCCCTCTCCACAGCCAAAACCCACCGCCTTGACGGCAGGAATGGCGTATACAGCCTGTGCGATCCGGTTTTCAACACCGCCAAACATGGGATCTCCCAATCCGGCTGGTACGCCGGTAACGGCGCATTCTATTTTACCGCCAACGCTGTCACCATCTTTTTTAGCCTGTGTGATGACCTGCTGAAAGGCTTCCGATGATTCGACGCATAGGGTAGGGAACAACTGACCTATCTGGTCTAGCTGCGGGTTTATGGGATTAAAATACCTGCCATGTGCGTTTCCTACCTGGATAATATGTGCGCCAACCGAAACCCCCATCTCCTCCAGCCACTGCTTGCACAGACCGCCTGCGACGCACAGCGGTGCCGTTAACCGGCCGGAGAAGTGTCCACCGCCGGCAGCATCCTGAAACCCGTGGTATTTTACCTGGGCGGTGAAGTCCGCATGGCCGGGGCGGGGCGTATTCTTCAGTGCGGCATAATCGGAAGTTTGGTTGTCCGCATTTTCTATGACCGCGGCTATGGGTGCGCCGCAGGTGCAGCCGTCCACAATACCGGAAAGAAATACCACCTTGTCAGGCTCTTTTCTTGCTGTGACATAAGTGCTGCTTCCGGGCATTCTGCGGGCCATAAAGTCGGCAAGGGCGTTCTCGTCAACAGCAAGACCTGCGGGAATTCCGTCCATAACCATGCCGATGGCTTTCCCATGGGATTGACCGAAGATGGAAAGCTTTAGATTTTCACCGTAAGTGGAACTCATAGCGTCCTCCTAGTGTTTGATAATCCTCCCAAAAACCGGGATAGGATTTGCTGACGCAGTGTGCATTCAAAATAGTCACAGGCTGGGAAGCCGCTGTTGCGGCTATAGCAGCAGCCATGGCTATGCGATGGTCGCCGCAGCTGTCCACAATGCCGCCGCGAAATTTACCGGGGTATACGGTCAGGGCGTTTTCCGTGCAGTCCGTCGAAATACCCAATGCAGCAAGCATAGCGCGTATGGATGTCACCCGGTCGGATTCTTTCAGCCGCAGCCGGGAAATTCCGGTAAATACCGCGCCCTGATTCCTGGCGGCAACCACAGCCATAATCGGCACAAGATCCGGAAAATCAGAGGTGTCGACGGTTGCGTTGTCATTTAAAACCGGCAATACTGGGCGGATGGTCTTGTCCGCCTGGGAAGATTCGGGGTCCAGCCCCTGAACAGTAATATCATTGCCCAAGGCGTTGGCACCCAAATAAAATGCCGCGCCGCTCCAATCCCCTTCGGCATGGACAACGCCGGGTGACTTGAATTGCTTGCAGGATAGGCTGCTGATGCCAAAGAGGGAAAGCACATCCTGTGTCATTTGAATATATGGCCCGGAAGCGATTTCTCCGATGATATTCAGCAGGCATGGTCCGCCGATCAGCGGAAATGCCATCATGAAACCGGAAATGAACTGGCTGGAAATATTACCCGGCAGCGTAAATGTGCCGCCACGGAGCTTTCCTGAGCAGCGTAAACGGTCTTTGCTCACCCATTGGAACCGGCAGCCGTGGATTTCCATTTCCCGCAAAAGGGGATTCAGTGGCCGCTGCGCCAGCCGCCCGCTTAAAATGAAGGTGGTATCCACCCCTAAAGCGCCGGTAACTGGCAGCAAGAACCGCAGTACAGCGCCGCTTTCGCCGCAGGGAAGCGTGGCTTTTTCCGGCACCTGGCCAATGGGGATGACACGGTAACCGTATTCAGTTCTGATCATATCTGCGCCTAGTGCCGTTAGACAATCCACAGCCGCCTGAATATCATCACTGATATGACTGCAAAGGATATCCGTCGGCTGATCTGCCAGTGACGCGCAGATCAGAAGCCGCTGCATGTGGGATTTGGAGGTTACAGCCATTATGCGGCCTTTTAGCTTTGCAGGAAAGACGGTTATGTTCATATCGGTAACCCCGCTTTGATCCAGGAACTCAGTTCATCGGTGGAAACAGGGAGAATCTCACAGCAGCCAATGTCTTTGCATACCACAAGGCGGATGGTGCCGCCACTGCGCTTTTTATCGGAAAGAGCGGCGTTGGCGATGCGATCAACAGGAAGGTCTGTGGTGCAGGGCAGGCCGAACGCGTTCAGGACCTTCACAATCCGTATTGCGGTCTGTGTGTCGCAAATGCCCTTATGGGTGCAGGCTCTGATGATGAGCGCCATACCAATGGCGACAGCATACCCATGGCTAACCCGGTAATTGCTTACAGCTTCGATTCCGTGGCCGATAGTGTGGCCGAAGTTCAGCAGCATCCGCTGCCCGCGGTCAAATTCGTCCGCAATGACCACATCCCGTTTCAGCTCCACGCAGTGGGCGATGACTGCTTCCCGGTCAAAGCCGATGCCGTCGATTTCCAGGTTTGCAAACATTGCCGGATCATACAAAACAGCATACTTGATTATCTCGGCGCAGCCGCTGCGGAAAACACGATCCGGAAGGGAAGACAGGGTATCAGTATCGCAAAGTACCAGCTTTGGCTGATAGAATGCACCGGCCATATTTTTTCTGCCGGGCAGGTCAATGGCGGTTTTTCCGCCTACGGAAGAATCCACCATTGCCAGCAGTGTGGTTGGAATCTGGATATAGTCGATGCCCCGCAGGTAGGTGGCAGCGGCAAATCCAGCAAGATCACCGACGACACCGCCGCCAAGGGCAACGATGCAATCGTTTCTTGTCAGAGCGTTATCTGCAAGAAATGTCAAAAGCGTCCCATATGTCCGGAGTGTTTTACTTTCCTCGCCGGGTGCGAAGGTGAAACACACACACCGAAAGCCGGCATCTGAAAGGGCAGTTTTCAGCATATGGCCGTAAAGATCCCATACGGTATCGTCACTGACGATGCAAAGAGATGTTCCGCTGCATACGTCACGGATATGGTCTGCCGCATTTGCCAGTAGTCCCTTTCCCACCAGTACATCATATTCAGTTGAAGCGGATACACGGATGGTCTTCATGGCATTCTCCTTCATAAGGAAACAGCGGCAGCCGCGACGTGCGGCTGCCGCTGTTGGATTAAGCTTCAGTTACATAGAAATTCTGGCTGTGAACAAACGCACCGTTGAAATAGATAGCGATGGTGTAGGTGCCGGGCACATCGGGCAGGGCAGGTACATCCAGCTCACAGTAGCGCTTGTACCACATATTTCTCCAGGTCTCCTGGGTAATGTTGCTGCTGATCAGCACGCCGTTTTCGTCGTGGATGACAAACATGGTAGTGATCACATCATTTTTTGGATCGTAACCCTGCTTGCTGTTAAGCAGGAAGGAAGCCTTGCTGCCTACCTTGAAAGTGTCGGTGTAATCCTCCTCACCCAGGTCAGTGCGGCTCCAGTTGACCTTTTCAGGGGTATTGCACATGCTGGCGACGATCAGATCGGCGTTGATCAGATAGCCGGAGAAACGTTCGGCTTCCGGTGCGGTAACGGTAAAGGGCCTGCCGAATACGGTGGTACCGTTCTCCAAAAGGATCGTCACAGTATATTCAGCCCCGGGCACCAGGGGGGAAATGGTGGCGGAATTGGTATTGGTGCTTACCATTTCGCTGTAGGCAGCGCCGTCAACATTATAAGTAAGAATCCACTGGCCGGTGGGGGTATTGCCGGTATAATCCCAGGTCAGTACCAAATTATTGCCGTTCTTAGAAGCGGAAACGTCATTGACGGTTACGGCATTGGCGGTCATGTAGCAGCGGCTACCTGCGCTCATGCCTTCTGCCAACACTTCAACGGTATGGGCTTCGTTGCCGTTGAGACCTGTGAAGGTGACAGTGGTCTGGTCGGTAACAATGGTCTCATCATAACCGGAATCGCTGTAGCAGCGAACGGTCCACTGCGCCACCCGAGCACCTTCGGGCACGGTCCAGCTGACATCCAGAGAATCGGCTGTTGCGCCGGTAATGGCAAGATTCTCTGCCACTACCGGATCGGTCACGGTATATTCAATGCGGTCGGTACCGGTAATATACAGATCGGATCCTGCTTCCAGCTGGAAGGTATATGTCTTTCCGCTGACCAAACCGGAGATATTGACCGTGTGTCCGCCGAAAATGGCCTTCTGCTCCTGCTCGCCCTCGGCCCAGTAGATGACGGACCATGCGCTGGAATCCATACCATCCAGTGTGAAGGTCAGAATGGCGGTGCCGGGTTCCGTTCCGGCAACAGCGTTAAAGGTGAGAATATCGGTCTGGACGGGGGTGGTATAGCTGTCTTCAATCTTGCCGGTGAGCTTGTGAAGGCCGGCAACTTCGACTTTTACCCGGTATAATGTGTTGGGATTCAGACCATTAAACACCGCTTTGCCGTCCTGCACAGGGGAACTCATGGGATTGCCGTAGGTATCCACGCAGTAAACGGTCAACTGGGATTCGTCCAGATTTGCGGAAACTCTTACGATCAACTGGTCTTCATTACCCTCCAGGGTCAGAACACTGACGCTGCGCAGGTAGTAGTCCCGATAGAACAGGTATCCGCCTACAGCCAGGCCGCACAGCAGAAGCAGCACGCAGATCCACGCGATCAGCTTGCCGGAACGCTTCTTCTTTTCGGAGCGGCGTTTTTCGGCTTTCCGGTTGGCAGACTTGCGCTTGGCTGCTTTCATATCCCGGCTGCCGTCTTCCGCTTCGGAGTCATCAACGGTGCCTTCGGGCCAGCCGTCTTCATCTTCGTCGTTTTCGTAATCCTCATCGTCGTCATAGTCCTCTTCAAAGGGCTCTTCATCGACGGGATTCTCGGCGTCTTCTTCCGCTGCGATGGGTTCGCCTACAACCCGGGTGGCATCATCAACGGTGCTGGCCGCTTCAGACATGGGTATGATTTTCTCAGGAACGGCACCGGCATCCTCTGCTTCAGCCGGCGCGTTACCGCTGATCAGATCATCCGCCATGGACAAGATGGAAGAAGTGTCTTCGGAAACATCTGCATAGCTGAAGCCGTCAGCCTCACTATCTGCGCCGGAATCCTCAAGAATGTCCTCAAGGAAGGAAAGGTTCAGATAGTCTTCATCTTCAGCCGGGGTATCTTCCCGGTCTGCTTCCGTGGATGCGGTACTTGCGTCATCAGCGGGAGTGTCTTCGGATTCGGAATCCAAATACTGATAGAAATCATCCAGGCAGATCTGTTCCACACCGGGGTTCTCTACTTCGGAATCGGAAACATCCTCTACCGGCGGCGTATCTTCCGGAGCTGGTGCTTCCGGCTGGGGATCGTGATTTTCCAAGGATGTCACAATGGGAGTATCGTTGACACCGTTACGCTGCATGTAGGCCACCAATGCCTGACCCATTTCGTAGGGATTCTGCCAGCGGTCTTTGGGGTCCGGGGCACAGGCCTTCATAATAATCTCCGCCAGTTCGTAATCGGCATAGGCGGGAGCGGGGAACTCCTCTGCGGTAGCACGTCCCTCAAAGGGAAGGGCACCGCCGTTATAGACCTGATACAGGATAAGACCTGCGGAGTAGACATCAATGGTGGGATTGACATCGGAGAAGGCGTCCACGATCTCCGGCGCGGTGTAGGTACCGATATAGCGTTCGGGCATAGAGGTGAATTTCAGCGCATCCAGTCTCAGAAAACCCAGGTCGCCGACACGGAATTCCCGGTCATGGCAAATATAGATATTTTCCGGCTTCAGATCCGCGTACAGGAAACCGGCATTGCGGCTGACTGTCAGGGCGGCGCACAGATCCAGACCCAAATTGATAGCCGCCAAATGGGTCATGTTGGTCTTGCGCAGATGGCGGGCAAGACTGCGCCGGTAGCTGCCAAGTAAATAAACATCGTAGCCAACTTCATTTTCCTTGGGAACGATCTGATGATCTTCAAAGGGCAGGAAACCTTCCTGCTTGGAAAGCTTACGCAAAACATCCGTTTCCGCAACAATATCCTGGGCCAGTTCCAGGAAATAGTCCCTGGCGGCAGCTTCATTTTGATAAGCGCCGGTCAGCAGCAGAGCCTGCAGCTGTGTTTGGGATGCGGGGATGGAAATGACTTTTACAATGTACTTACTATCAGAATTGTCGCGCATGGCAGGGCAGCAGCGAACGCCATGGTGATTGCTGAATGGTTCACCCATGGAAAATCCGTCCAGCATGGGGGAAATCAGCTTGATTTCTGACAAATCCATCGCCTCCTTATAATTTCACTCCCTATATCATAAGTTATAACCGCTAAAAAAGCAATATCTTTTCGCTTTAATTTCAGAATTTGGAGAAGTTGACAGAGTTTTGCCGAAAAAATATTTATTGTTGTATTTTATAAAGAAATATGCTACAATACACTGGCAATACTGTGGCGTTGCTGCCACAACAGGAGGACCAAAATGAGCAAAGTAATCTGTGAGATCTGCGGCACTGCATATCCCGATACCGAGAATGAGTGCCCTGTTTGCGGTTTTGAGAAGACTGAGACCGCTGAAATGATTGAAGAGGAAGAAAACTCTGCCGCCAATCCCGGCCATGTGAAGGGCGGCCGCTTTTCCAAAGGCAATGTGAGCAAAAAGAACAGGGAAGCCAAGGGCGGTACCGTACCTGCCAAGCGTAAAGGCAAAAAAAAGCGTAAGAATTCCGACCGTGGCCTGATCATTGCCATCATTGTTCTGCTGCTTGCGATCGTTGCTACTGCCGCGTACATCTATTTTAACTATTTCGCACCCGGTAAGGCACCTGTTCAGGATACCAATCCTGTTGAAACCACAACGGAGCCCTCTAAGGAGACCCTTCCGCCGCATACCACCGGAGCCACTGAGACGGCTGACCTGTCCTGCACCGGTCTGACTTTGTATGAGGAATCTGTTGTTTTGAACCAGGCCGGCAGCCGCTGGCTGCTGAACGTGGTTCCTACTCCTGCCAACACTACGGATGCTATCGTCTACACTTCCGGTGACCAGAACGTGGTCACTGTCAGCGCTGACGGTGAGATTACAGCGGTTGCCAGCGGTGAGACCTTGATCACCATTACCTGCGGTGATGTCACTGTGCAGTGTAAGGTTGTCTGCCAGCTGCCTGATGCAACTGAGCCTGAGGAGACTGAACCCGATACCACCGAACCTGAGGAGACCGAGCCCGTTACCACCGAGCCTGATGAGACGGAACCTGACGAAACTGAGCCTGAAGAGACCAAGCCTCAGGACACCGGCGACTTCAAGTTCAACACAAAATATGGCGA
>JAZNLC010000249.1:0-4583 GCA_045578895.1 Faecousia sp.
GGATTGCCTGTTTTTGAATATTTGGATCCCGGAAACAGTGACCAAAGGCAGTAAGCTGCCGGTGCTGGTTTATATCCACGGCGGTGCCTATCAGGGCTGCTGCGCCCATGAAAAACCATTCCGGGATCCTGTATGGCCGACAAAGGGTGTCATCGCTGTGACACTGAATTACCGGCTGGGCCCTTTGGGGTTTGCCTGCTTTGAAGAAGCTGCCCAGGAAGCGGGACATGCCGGTAACTACGGCTTGTATGACCAAATGGCTGCTCTGCAGTGGATCCAGGACAATATTGCCGCTTTTGGCGGTGACCCTAAAAAAGTGACCATTATGGGACAAAGTGCCGGCGCTATGAGCGTCCAGCACCACTGTCTGAGTCCTTTGACCTACGGCTTGTTCTCCAGAGCGGTGATGCTCAGCGGCGGCGGCTGGCTGCGGAATTTTCCGGTAAAGCCCATCGAAAAGCGGTATGATTTTTGGGACGATGTAATGGAAGCGGCCGGGTGTGAGACGCTGCAGCAGCTGCGGGAACTGGAAGTTGAGAAATTGCTGCAGGTATGGAAAGAGCAGGCACAAAAGAACCGCCATGTGTGGAATCATTGCGGACCTTGTGTGGACGGTGCCTTTATCGAAGAGAATCCCGTTAAGCAGCTCCGTGCGGGATATGAGAAGAATATTCCCTACATGGTAGGCTCTACCAGCCGGGATATGATCCGACTGAAGCTGGCCAGGATCGCACGGCATTACTGTGCCGATCAGGCAAGAGAAGGCAAGCGCAGCAGCTTTGCCTGGTTCTTTGACCGGAAGCTGCCCGGTGATAAGCGGGGTGCCTTCCATTCCAGCGATGTATGGTACTGGTTTGGCACCATGCAAAACTGCTGGCGGCCGATGGAAGATAAGGACCTGGAGCTGTCTAAGCAGATGGTAGAGTACTTGACCAACTTTGCCAAATGCGGCGATCCCAATGGATACCCGCTTCCTATGTGGGAGGCAAGCCGCCCTACCAGCCGCAGAGTGCTGCGCCTGGGCGAAAAGCCTACCTACATGGGCTGGGTGAGCAATACACGACTGTTCTTCAGCTCTGTCTGGAGTCGGATCACAGGAAGATAACAGAACAGCGGTGGACTACTTGTCCACCGCTGTTTTATGTATGGCGATCAATACTTTCTGGAAAGCTGCGCCTCCGCTTCTTCCCGGGTGATCTCGCCGGAGTTGCACTTGGCCATGATCTGCACATCCTTGTCATTGAGCTTGTAGCCCAGGTAGAAGAAGGTAGAGATGACCATGCCGATGACGGGCACCAGTGCGTAGACGATCCACAGACCGGAAGTTGCCTGCTCACTCAGCTGAATGTTCATAGCAGCCAACTCGTTAAAGCTGTTGGTCTCGATTTCGGGGAAGGCAAACAGACCCAGCAGCGCCAGCGCCAATGCGGAAGAGACCGCACCGGTGATCTTGACAGAGAAGGTCTGAATGGCGAAGGTGATGCCCTTGGCACTGATGCCGGACTTGTACTGGCCGTACTCGGCGCAGTCCGGGGTGAACATAAAGGCCAAAACGCCCACCAGGCACAGCGGTACGGCCCGGATGCAGGTAAGGATCAGGAAAGCGGCCCTGTTTTCAAAGCCTACGAAGTAGATCACAAAGCCTAAAATCACATTGACGATGTTGCACCAGAACAGCACCTTGAACTTATCCATTTTTTTCAGGATGGTGGGCATCAGCATGGCGGCAATGACACCGGGGACCATGCCCAGCATATTCAGCAAAATGGAGTACAGCTCGCTGCCGAAGAGGAAGAAGGACACAAACAGGGTGGTGGCGGCAGAGGTCTTCAGGGCATCGGTGGCCATGTAGCCGCCGTAGTAGGTCAGCAAATACTTGTTGCTGCCCAGGTACTTAAACATCTGCCTGAAGCTGAAATCACCCTCGTCCTTGTCGGGATGGTAGTTCCGCTCCTTGCAGAAAACGCACAGAGGCACCATGGTCAGGGCACTGAAGACAGAAAGCACGATAACGGCCAGAGAGTAGCTCTTGCCGATGAGCAGGGGCATCACCACCACGCACAGCAAATATCCGGCGCCGGAGAACACACGGTTGACACTCAGCAAAAGGTTTCGCTCCTGCAGAGAGTCGGTCATGGTATTGAGCATGGAGTAGGCAGGTACATCCGTCAGGGTATAAATGGTGTCCCACAGCAGGTAGGCTACGGCGAACCAAATCAGCTTGCCGGTCTCACCAAAGCCGCTGGGAATGGTAAAGACCGCGATGGTTACGATGGGGATAAAGGTGACGGCGATCCGCAGCCAGGGAAGACTCTTGAGACCGTTTTTGAATTTGACCTTATCGAAGATATAGCCGAAGATGGGATCATTGACAGCATCCCAAACCTTGACTACCAGCAGCACCAAGGAGACTTTCCACAGCGCGATGCCCTGCATAGCCAGGTAGGCAGACAGATAGATAAAGGTGATGTTGTAGTATACATTCTGACCGACGAAATAGGTCCAGTAGCTGAGGCGCTCTTTAAATGTGGTCATATAGCCGGGTTTCTTTTGTTCCATGGTTTTCTACCTCACAGTTCTTTAATATCCATGACGCAGCGCAGCACATTTTTTGCGCACAGCTGCATTTCGCCAAGGGTAATGCCGTCTTTTCTGCCGTAGGTGGCAAGGAGTGTTCCATCCGGCTTTTTCAAAAGATCCAGGCGCTGACCGCCGGGCATCAGCACATCCACCTGGGCCCGGACACGGTAAGCATTATCCCGCATCAGGGGGAACTCGGGGCTGCGGCTGGGCTGCATCCACCAGTCGGTCATCACATTGCCCTGATAACCCCATTCTCCCCGGAGGATGGTTGTCACCAGATCGTAGTGGTAATGACCCCATACACCGTTGATCTTGTTGTAGCTGGTCATGATGTTCTTGGGGGCGGATTCTTTCACGCAAATCTCGAAGCCTTTCAGATAGATCTCCCGCAGAGCCCGCTGGGAGACCCGGGAGTCGTTGCGGTTGCGGTTAAACTCCTGATTGTTGCAGGCGTAGTGCTTGGGGCAGGCGGAAAGACCTGTCGATTGCAGACCCCGGACGATGGCCGCGGCGATCTTGCCGGATACATGGGGATCTTCGGAGAAATACTCAAAGTTTCTGCCGCAGAGGATATTTCTGTGGATATTCATACCCGGCGCCAGCAATACATCGCTGCCCCGGTCCTTCATTTCCAGGCTGACTTTGTGCATCAGCGTTTCCATTAACCTGGTATCGAAGGTGCAGGCCAAAAGAGTGCCGATGGAGATCAGGGAGCAGCTGTCATACAGACGGATACCGGAAGGACCGTCGGTGGTGACCACCGGCGGCACACCCTTTTCCCGCAGGGACTCGGTGACACCGCCGAAGATGCCGGCATTGCCCTTTGCGCCCAGGGGATGGCCCATGATATAGCCGCCCCGGCTGATGGCTTCCAACTCTTCCAAAGACAGCTGGGCAATGAAGGTATCCAGGTCGATGCGGCCTTCTTTGACATCCTTCAGATGATAGCCCTTGTCACCGGTTTGAAATACGGCCTTGGGCAGGTTCTCCAGGATCCTGGATTTCAGATCCACGGTTTTGGGAGTTGCCCGGCGGGATACGGTGACAACCTTGCTGTCAAATTCCTGGCAGGCCAAAATGGGGAAGGGGGCCTGCGGCGCGGCAGCTTCCGTAAGCTGAGCGATAACGGTATCTTCCTCGGTCACATAGGTGCTCAAAGGTTGGGCGCTGCGGACATCGCCGCCTAAGTAGAAGCGGTAGCTGCCTTTTTGCATCACATAGGCATCCTTATGCCCGGTCAGACCGGAATCGTCAAAGCTGGCAAGCTGTTCCCGTGTGACGGAAAGGGATAATGTCTGACTCTCTCCGGGTGCCAGCAAATCGGTCTTGGCAAAGGCCACCAGTTCCCGGACAGGATTGCCAAGCTGCCCACAGGGCTTTTGCACATACACCAAAACCGTTTCCCGGCCGGCATATGCGCCGGCGTTGGTGACGGAAATATCCCAGCTGTAGGGGCCGGTAGTTTCCGCGATCTTTTCAAAAGTGGTATAGGAAAGACCGTGACCGAAGGGATAGCGGACTTTTTCGGGAGCGAAGGTCTCAAAGTAGCGGTAGCCTACATAGATATCTTCAAAGTATTCGTTATACTGTTTGCCGCCGAAGTGAGCGGCAGAGGGGTAATCTTCATAGGTCAGGGCAATGGTATCGGTGAGACGGCCGCTGGGAGTTTCAATGCCGCACAGAAGATCCGCAGCGGCGTTGCCGCTTTCCATACCACCCTGCCACAGCAGCAGAACCGCGCCAAAGGAGTATTCCTTCACAAACTGCAGATCCATGATGCAGCCGATGTTCAGCACCAGCACCGCATCGGGGAATGCAGCGGTGACATTTCGGAGCATATTCTTTTCTTCTATGGTCAGATAGTAGCTGCCCGGCTCCAGAATATTTTCCCGGTCCTCTCCGGAGCTTCTGCCGATCACCACAAGGGCCTGGTCGGAATGGAGCTTGGCATCCAGGGCCATCAGCTCCGTCACAGGCATCTCCGGATGGGAACGGGGCCA
>JAZNLC010000250.1:0-6585 GCA_045578895.1 Faecousia sp.
TCTTTCACGGAAGTGGTGGTGGACAGACGGATGGTCTTGGTCTCCTCAGTAGCCTTGGCAATCTCGCCGGTATACTTGGGAGCATTCTCCAGCACATAGAACAGGTACTCGCCGTACTCCTTGTAGCCGTATTCGCCGGCCTTCTTCAGAGCCTCTTCACTCAGCAGCCACTGAATCAAAGCATTGGCACCGGCGGTGTTCACATAGACGCCGGATACTGCGTTACCGTCGGCATCCACAAACGGAGCATCCGGATTGACAGCGATGGCAGAATAGGTGTTGAGCATCTTGTCGTCGGCTTCCTTCAGGATCACGGTGTCAACGGCAGGAGTCTCATCATTCGGTCTGGTTGTGCACGCGGTCAGACCCAAAATCATAACCAGTGCGAGCAGCAGGGAAATCAGTTTTTTCATATTGTTCCTCCAAAAAAGATAATAAAAAACGAACCACCCCAAACGCAAAAGGATATACTTTCCGTACTACCATTTTGCTTTCGGGAAGAGGCTCGTCCACCGCTCCACAAAGGCTATGTACCCTCACTATTTGGGGGTTCTTTTTTTCACCGTAAAATTATAGCATAAGAATCATCAAAAATCAACAGTTTTTCTTTTCTTTTTTAAAAATATGCGGTATAATAACTGCATAGCAGTTATTATACCAATTTATCGCCATTTTCCTCCCCGGCTTCGCCGGAAACCGGAAAATATGGCTATTATACCATTTCGCTTGCGCTTCATGGTATAATAAAGAAAAGGCACAGTCAGGTGCCGGTCTATTTTTCAAATTGGAGGTTTTCGTAATGAAGAAAGAAATCCCTTCCATTGACGCATGGCTGAAAGAGGCCAAAGCCCATGAATCCGCACCGAAAATCGGCATGTATCTGACCCATAACGGCACTGTCCGCCAGACCGCCAAGGCGAAAGTCCGTTATGGCGCGGAGAACAGCAAAGAAGTTACTGGTATGGTCTTCTCTTACGATGAAGAAAAGGTCAATTCCGTCATTGCCGACACCTACAAAATGGAGGGTATTTACTATATCAAAGTCTGGCTGAATGAAGGGCAGCTAAAAATGGGCGACGACATTATGTATGTGCTCATTGGCGGTGATATTCGCCCCAGAGTTGTGGAAGCACTGCAGTATCTGGTGGGCCGAATTAAGAATGAGTGCGTATCCGAAACAGAACTAAATTGAAACAAAACTGGACCTGTTGCAAAAATACGCAACAGGTCCATATTTTTATTTGGCGCAGTCTGCGCTGCCTTCAGAGTAAAGCATATCCAGTCCGTGAGAAACAGGATCGATAACCGCCAGAATGTTTTCCTGGCTTGCCTTTTTGCTGCCAGGGAGGTTAATAATCAGACTTCTCTTCCGTATGCCGGCTGCAGACCGGGAAAGACAGCCTTTGGGAGTTATTCTCATAGATTCTGCACGCATAGCTTCTGGGATACCGGGTGTTGGGCGTTCCACTACCTCCATGGTAGCTTCCGGAGTAATATCCCGGGGAGAGAAGCCTGTTCCGCCGGTAGTTAGCACCAACGCAATATTCAGTTCGTCGGCACATTTGATAAGCTCTGCCTTGATCAACTCCCGATCATCGGGAATCATTTGGGTATAGGTGACATCGAAGCCTTTATCCTTCAAAATCTCCACCAGATTCGGACCGCTGGTATCTATACGTTCACCGCGAGAGCCTTTATCACTGATGGTAATGACAGCAGCAGTATACATATTAGTACTCCTTCCGGAAATAATCTCCATGGACGCCACCGGTTTTGCTGAGTAGCCGGATGTTGGAGATTACAATATCTTTTTGGACCGCCTTACACATATCATAAACTGTGAGAGCAGCGGTGGATACCGCCGTCAGCGCCTCCATCTCTACGCCCGTACGGCCATCGCAGGAAACGGTGGCGCGGATCTCCACAGATTTGCGGTTTTCATCCAGTGTCAGCTCCAAATTAATGCCATCCATCAAGATGGGATGACACATTGGGATGATATCCGGGGTGCGCTTGGCGCCCATAACACCGGCAATTTGCGCAACCGTCAACACATCTCCCTTCTTCATACCGCCGCTTTGAATCAGAGAAAAGGTTTCTTCATTTACAAGCACGCGGCCCGCTGCCACTGCGGTGCGTTGCGAAATGGGTTTTTCTCCCACATCCACCATCTTGGCGCGACCCTGTTCATTAAAGTGGGTAAAGTCGGACATCGTTCAGCCTCCTATTTGATTCATGTTTCGTCCTGCCTGGCTTCTGTGCAGCGCATCCAAATCCCCATGCCAAGCGGGTTTGTTCCAAACGGCTTCCTTTAGCACACGCTGCATTCCGGAAAAGTCCAAATCCTTCAGGGAATACTCGTCGCTGCTGTGCAGGCACGGCTTCACCTTGCCATCGGCTGTCAGACGAATCCGATTGCAGCAGCCGCAGAAATGGGCACTAACCGGGCTGATAAGACCTATATTTCCTTTGGCATCCGGCAAGCGGTACAGCTTGGCGACGCCGTCATCTTCTCCTACAGGGATAGCATCCGGCAGATAATCAAGAACACGGGTGCAGGGAATGAAGGCCTTTTCATCAAAATCACCGCTGTCATACATGGGCATCATCTCAATGAAGCGCATATCCACAGGATACTGCCTGGTCAATTCCGCCAACTGTGGAATGTCCTCCTCGTTAAAGCCGCCGATTAACACGGAATTGATTTTTATTTTCTCAAAACCCGCCTTCAGCGCGGCATCCAAACCCGCCCGGAATGCTTCCAGCTTGCCCACACGGGTGATGTAAGCATACTTTTCTTCATTCAATGTATCCAAGCTTAGATTCAGCCGCTTCACACCGGCTTCCTTCAGCGGTCCGGCCAGCTCCGGCAGGCGTATGCCGTTGGTGGTAAGGCAAATCTCCCGGATGCCATTTACCGCAGCAGCTCTGCGGCAGATGGAAACGATATTCTTTTTTACCAGAGGTTCGCCGCCGGTAAACCGCAGCTTGGTGATGCCCAAAGACGCAGCAGCTTCCACAGCTGTGATGATCTCGTCCTCTGTCAGCATTTCGGAATGACTCTTTTTGCAAACACCTTCTTCCGGCATACAGTACCGGCAACGCAGATTGCACTTATCTGTAACAGAAATGCGAAGATAAGTAATATCACGGCCCAGCCGATCAACCATAAACTCACCTCGTTATTTTAGGGGTGTCAATCCAACGAAATGACTTCACCGCAACCGTCTACAGTATAACCGCCCAAGGAGAGGATCTTCTCTTTGAAAGCATCGCTCTTCATGGTGGCAATCATCTGCTGGATCTGAGGCGTAGCCCACGCATGGTCAGGAATCAACAGATCATATTCCTCAATGCAGATGGGAATGAAGTCCAGTCCGTACAGATTTGCAGCAGAGTAGGTACCCATGCCGGCATCAGCGCTGCCGCTGACAATCTGCGCTGCCACGGAGGTATGGGTCAGTTCTTCCCGGTCATAGCCGTAAATAGCGGCGGTATCCAGATTCTCCTGGCTGCACAGATAATCTGTCAGAATCCGGGTACCGGAACCCTTCTGACGGTTGACATAGCGGATACCCTCCCGTGCAATGTCAGAAAACTTTTGGATATTCAAAGGATTATCTTTCGCCACCATCATGCCCTGCTGACGGCCCACGCAGCGGATCAGCTTCACGCCGCCGTTGGGGAAATACTTGTGGATAAAGGAGAGATTGTATTCACCGGTGGCGGTATCCAGTAAATGACAGCCCGCAGCGTGAGCTTCCCCACGGCGAATAGCCATGATACCACCCATCGAGCCAACATGAGAGGACGCCATATAAACACCGGAATCGGCAACATGCAGCATATCGCCCAGTTCATCCAGCAAGGGGTCATGGCTGCCGATGACAACAACCGTATTTTTCAGCTTTTCTTGGGAGCAGAGCAGCCGGACAGTCACTTCACTGCCTGCTTCATAACCCTCCAGACCTTGGGGTACTTCCAGAATACCATCGGCTTTCATGAAAGAAGAAACCACACCGCTGCCGCGGTTCAAAGGAGAGGCCATCAATCTGTCACCCACATAGCCCAGGCGCACACGAACAAATTCTTGGTATTTCAGACCCGATACAACCGGGCGGGTGAGAATTGCTTTGGCATATACACTTGGTGCAGCAGGCACTTTCAACCAATGGTCAATCAAAGGCTTCAGCAGCTGCTCAATGACGATAATACCGGAAACGGGATAACCGGGTACACCCAAAATTGGTGTAGCACCCTGACAGCCTAAAATTGCAGGTTTTCCGGGTTTCATAGCAATGCCGTGATACAGTACTTCACCCAGCTGGCGGATGACCTGCGCAGAGAAATCTTCCCGGCCGGCAGAGGAACCGGCATTCAGAATCACAAGATCACATTCCCCGGCTGCTTGCGCCACAGCATTTTTAATCAGCTGAAATTTGTCGGGAACAATGGGGTACACTTTTGCTTCAGCACCCCACTGGCGTACCATAGAGGAGAAGATGGATCCGTTGAACTCCAAAATATCGCCGGGTTTCGGATCCGTACAAGGCGGAATGATCTCATCGCCGGTAGGGATAATACCAACGATCGGCTTTCGGATCACTTCCACCTCCAGCACACCACCGGCAATCATTGCACCAATGGCAGCAGGTGAAACCGGCATATGAGAAGAAAGGATCATTTCTCCGGCACAAATGTCTTCACCGATTTGGCGGATATGCTGCCATGGAGCTGCAGCGTCGTGGATGGTAATGGAGCCGTCTTCGTTTTTGACAATATCTTCCACCATGATCACGGCATCACAGTTTTCGGGGATGGGATCACCGGTATCCAGCACGATATATTGATAGGGCTGCAGCTGGATCGGGGTTGTTTCCGTTGCGCCAAAGGTGTCTCTGGCGTTTACCGCAACACCGTCCATAGCGCTGGCAGCGTAGTGGGGCGCGCAAATGTGGGCATAGACCGCATGGGCGGTGACCCGTCCACAGGCATCCCACACAGGAATTACTTCCGTCTTAGGGCCATAGCCATGGCTTTTCATCAACTCGATATAGTCTTCCCTTGCTTTTTCCAAAGGAATATTGGTTAAATACGCAAATCCCATAGAATCAATCTCCTTGTGTGATCGTAACTTGAATTTCTGCAAATTGGGGTAAGCCTTCACAATCTCTGTCGATACAAAAATAGCCATCGGTACCGGCCAGTGTGGTGATCAATCCGGATTTTCCCCGGATTGGGTATGCATAAAGCTCCTCACCTTTGCGCTCCAAACGGCAACAGTGATACTGAGCTCTGCCGTGGTTAGCACTTATATTTTCCGTAATCTTTGCTGTAGTCGTGTAAACCGCTTCCGTTCTTCCCATAAGTTGTGATAACAAGGGCAAAACAAACAGCTTTGTGATAAAATACGCCGCAACCGGATGGCCGGGCAGACCGACCAGCGGTTTATTCCCCGTCTTACCTAAAATAGTAGGCTTACCTGGTTTGATGGCAATACCATGCAGCAAAAGGCTACCCATAGACTCAATAATTCGGCAAGCAGCGTCCTTTACGCCTACGCTGCTTCCACCGGACAGCAGCACAGCATCACACTGGGCGATGGCTTTTTCTACGGTTTCCCGCAGTAGGGCTTCATCGTCAATTACAATACCGTAGTTGATTACATTCACGCCAAAACTTGCCAATAAAGCGTCCAGCATAGGGCTGTTCACATCCCGGATCTGCCCGGGACCGGGTTTAACATTCGGCGGAACAAGCTCGTCCCCAGTAGAAATCACACCGACAGTCAGTTTTTTGACGATCGGTACTTGCACCCGGCCAATGGCAGCCAGAGCACCGATGTCTTTGGAGGAGAGGACCCTGCCCTTTTGCAGGATCACCTTGCCGGGATAAACATCATCACCGCGAAAGATCATATTTTGACCGGGCGCAGCAGATTTCAGCACGCCGATTGTACTGTCACCGTAATCCTCGGTGTATTCCAGCATAACCACACTGTCAGCGCCTTCCGGCACTGCACCTCCGGTGGGGACCGCCACACAGCACCCGCCGCCCAAAACAAATGCCGCACCCTGACCCATTAACACCTCGCCCTGTAAAGGGAGAATAGCAGGTATCGCATCTGTACAACCAAAGGTATCACTGGCCCGCACAGCATATCCATCCACTGTGGATCTGTTAAAATCCGGCACATATTCCGATGCTGTGATATCTTCTGCCAGTGTTCTGCCCATGGCAGAAGACAGAGAAACGGTCTCCATTTCTGCCATGGGAGAAAATTCGTTTTTTATCAGAGCCAGAACCTCTTCCGGCGTTTTTACACTGAGCATAGTAACCCTCCAAGATAACCTGATTACAACTGCAAAAAACAAAAAACGACTGCAAAAAGTGCAGTCGTACCAGGGGCGGTCGCAAAGGCAAAACCGTCCCTATCATGTATCTATCACATTCTTACCGCACTGGGAGGCCAAGCTGTTTCCGGCTTGACCCTAACGCCTGGCATTTCATAGATTTCTCCTTAGAAAAAGCAGGTCGAATGTTATTCATTTGTCAGTTAAATAATACTGCATTTTGGATTCAGTG
>JAZNLC010000251.1:0-2105 GCA_045578895.1 Faecousia sp.
CACCTCTGCCGTCATCTATGTATTGGGCAAGGTTTGGTTTGTGATCGATCCCTATTCCATGGGTGCTATTTACGTCAACGGCATTTTCACAGCCATTGCCATGTCCCTGGCATTCGTGCTGTTCAACACCAACCGCAATAATATCTCCGATCTCATTGAGTGGCAGAGCGGCCGCCGGATCGACAGTCTGGTCTCCACCTGTGATAATTTGGTGGCAAAACTCAGCAAGGCAGGCACTAACCTGGTGACCACCGGTGTTTTGGCACTTGCAGGCTTCAATGCAGCGCTGCCCCAGCAGCCCCAATCCGCCCTGAATACCATCTGCGCCCTGTTGGGTTGGGTACCCATGATCGTTGCCGTCATCATGCTGGTGGTGGTTTTCTTCCACCCCATTGAAAAAGAAATGGCCGCTATGCGCCAGGCTAAGAAAGAACGGGTGTAAATATGATCGGTTACTTCATTTTAGGTCTGATCGTTTTGCTTTTGGGCATTGCGATCATTCGTACCATTCGTATCAAGGCGCCTGCGGCACAGCCTCGCAGCGCTGATTTTGCCCCCTATATTTTAGACGGCTATGCCAAAACATTGGGCTACATGATCCGCGTTCCTACCGTTTCTAAAAGTGAATCGGAAGATCTGACCCAGTTTTATCTCTATCACAAGGAATTGGAGCGGCTGTTCCCGAAGCTTCATCAGCATTTGGAAAAGACCGATCTGCAGGGTACCCTTCTGTACCGCTGGCCCGGCAGCGATCCCAGCAAGAAACCCATTCTCCTCATGGGCCACCAGGATGTGGTACCCGCCAGCGATGACGGCTGGAAGGTCGGCGCTTACAGCGGCGAAGTCATCGACGGCTGTGTCTACGGCCGCGGCGCGCTGGATTGCAAAAGTACCATGTTCGTGGAAATGCAGGCTGTCGAAGAGCTTTTGGCCGAAGGCTTTACGCCCCCCTGCGATGTGTATTTAGAATACTCCATCAACGAAGAGACCGGCGGTGCCGGTGCAGCCAATGCCATGCAGTATCTGAAGGATAAGGGTATCACCCTGGCCCTGGTATTGGACGAAGGCGGTGCGGTCATCGATAAAGCAGTAGACGGTATGGACCGCCCCTACGCGGTCATCGGTATTACGGAAAAGGGCTATATGGATCTGAGAATCACCGCCAGAGGAAAGGGCGGCCACAGCTCCACACCTCCACGAAACACCCCCGCTGCCCGGCTCTTCGCTTTCGCCAATGAGATTGAACGCAAGCGGCCCTTCCAAAAGAAGCTGATTCCGGAAGCCGTGGAAATGTTCAAAGCCATGGCTCCCTCGTTTAACTTTCCCATGCGGCTGGTGCTGGGTAACATTTGGCTGTTTAAGCCGCTGCTGATGGCGCTGATGCCCGTGGTTTCCCCCTTCGGCGAAGCGGTCATGGCTACCACCTGCTGCTTTACCATGATGCAAGGCTCCAATGCCGCCAATGTCATTCCCAAAGAGCCCTATCTGATCGCCAATCTGCGTACTTCTTCTCATCAGGGCTGCGATGCCAGCCTGGCCGTGATGCAGAAGTATGCGAAAAAACATGGCTTAGAGATTGAGGTCCTCATGCGGCGGGATGCTTCGCCCATCTCCAACATCCACTCCAAAGAGTATGCTTATGTCACCGAATGCGTAAGGCAGTTATTCCCGGACGCGGGTGTTGCTCCCTACCTGATCATGGGCGGTACTGATTGCCGCCACTTCCATGCGCTGACGGAAAATGCCCTGCGGTTTGCCCCAGTTCCCATGACAACTTCCCAATCGGCAAGCTGCCATGCGGTAGACGAAAATGTCACCGTCACCGCGCTGGCAGAAGGCGTAAGGTTCTTTAAGCACTTCTTAAAAGGTTATTCTTTATAAGCAAAAACCTGCTTTGGATCTTCCAAAGCAGGTTTTCTGTTCAAACAATCAGGCAGAAGGTCTTGATCTCAAAGGGTTTGATCATTCCGGATACCTTGCCGCGCTCTATCGGCAAGGATGTCAGGGGATCTTCCTTCAAATCGGTTTCCAGCACCTGTTTGACCTGTTCAGGCAGGTGCATTCCATATTTGCCTTCCTTGCCCCTATACTCTGCCACGCGGACA
>JAZNLC010000252.1:0-3714 GCA_045578895.1 Faecousia sp.
CCGTGGATCATGGGGCGGATGCCAGCCTTCTTCATGCTGGCGAAGGAGGTATTCAATCCGATGGCAGCCAGTGCGCAGACCATCAGGAACTTGCTGGCAGTCTTGGTGCCGCTCACCAACTGCGCAGGGATAGGAAGGATGCTCGCCACGATGGACATGGCCAGAAAACCCAGAATGAACCAGGGGAAGATCTTCTTGATGGAGAACTCAGCTTTAAGCGCACTGCCGTCCTGCTGGAGAGCCATGGCTTCCTTACGCTTCAGGTTCAGCTGCACAAGGGCGAACACGATCACCGTGGGGATGATCGCCAGCGTGCGGGTCAGCTTGACCATGGTGGCGAAATCGCCCGCCGCCTCGGAGAAGGCGTAGCCGGTGGCCACCACGGAGGAGGTATCGTTCACCGCCGTACCTGCCCAGATGCCAAAGGCCTGATCCGTCATACCCAGTGCCCGGCCCATGATAGGAAACAGCACGATCATCGCCATGTCAAATAGGAAGGTGGCGGACATGGCGTAGGCAACGTCGTTGTCGTCCGCGTCGATGGTGGGGGCGATAGCGGCAATGGCAGAGCCACCGCAGATGCCTGTACCAGCGGAAATCAAATTGGACAGCTTCCAGTTCAGTCCCAGCGCCTTGCCGATGAAGTAACCGCCGCCAAAGCAGGTCAGTAAGGTGAAGACCATTACCGTCAGGGACATCCGGCCTACGTGCAAGATGGTGGTGATGTTCAGCGACAGCCCCAGCAGGATAATGGCGAATTTCAATATCTTCTTGGAGGTGAACTTCAGCCCTGTGGCGAACACATCCGTCTTGCGCACGAACTGGTTGAGAAACATGCCAATGAACATGGCAATTACCGCAGAGCCAATCAGGTGGATGGGCAACAGGCTCTCAAGCCAGCAAGCCAGCAGCGCGACGATGATCGGCAGCACAATCCCGGGTAGCAGCTTTATGATCTTCATGGTGAATCTCCTTTTCGCTTGATAACAGGCTTGATTATATCACATCCGTGTGATAAAATGAAATTATCATTTATTATTACCTGTTAATCTCAAATTATGGGCGGTGCGTTATGCTTGATTACCGAACGGAAACCTTTCTGACCCTGTACAAGGAAATGAACTACCGTCGCACTGCCGAGCGTCTGCAAATGACTCAGCCCGGCGTGACGCAGCACATCCACTATATAGAGAATTATTATGGCGTAAAGCTCTTTGTTTATGATGGGCATCGATTGCTTAGAACTTCTGAAGCAGAGCGGCTGAAACGGCATATCGACAGCACACGGGCAGCAGAGCATGACCTCCGCGCCGGATTTGTGCAGACCGATATGCTGCATCTGCGGGTGGGAGCCACCAAAACCATAGGAGAATATGTTCTCGTGCCAACGGTACGCCAATTCCTAAAAAAAGAAAATCACCAGATTGATCTGCTGGTCGACAATACCGAAACATTGCTTGCTATGCTCGAACGAGAAGAATTGGACTTTGCAATCATCGAAGGCGTGTTTGATAAAGAAAAGTATCCGCACCGCCTCTATAAAAAAGAGAGCTTTTTGGGCATATGCAGCCGCCGCCATTCTTTTGCAGGCAGAACCGTTTCTCTTGAGGAAGTTCTTCAGGAAAGCCTGCTTGTGCGTGAGAAAGGTTCCGGAACACGCATGCTTTTGGAACAGGCCGTGGCCGCAAGAGGTTATTCACTGGACAGCTTCAGTCGGCATTCGTCCATCAGTAATTTTTCTATTATTTGCGACTTGGTTGCAATGGATCATTTGATTACTTTTGCATATGAACCAATTAGCCACTGCCGAAATGACTTGGCAACATTTAGGGTGGAGGACATGGAGATCACTGGTGAATTCAATCTTGTTTATATTAACCGTTCGGTTGCAGAACCCAAAGCCGATCTATTTCTTGCAAACTGCTAAAGCTATGACTTGTCAGATAGTTTCTAATAGCAAAACGAAAGCTCGGTGTTGCACCCACCGAGCCTTTTTTTTGCACCCAAATGTACCCATTGCAAAACGATAGATGTATTGCAAATCGGCAACCGTGGATTGTATCATTTTTTGAGTCATCCTGCATCAAAAAGCCCCTAAAACTTTAAGGTTTTGGGGACTTGTTTTTTGCATTGATGCCACAAAAGATGCCTTATTTAAACCGAGAAAACCGCGGTTTGGAGTGCATTGTTAATCCTCTATGCTGTATCATAGACGAAGTCCCAGCTGCATCAGAATATGTGCTCCGAGGGGGATAATGCCTTCATCTATGTCAAAGCGGTCATTGTGATGGGGGGCGGTAAGGGGCATACACAGAATCATCTCTGTCGCTTTGCCGCCGTGCTGCTGCACTGTGTTCATCATTGTGGTTATATCCTCGCTGCCGCCAAAGGGGAGAGAGGGGAAAATCTTAATAATTTCCGGTAGATCCGAGAGAATTTTCGAGATATCCTCCGCAAGGGAAGCATCGCATTGTGCTGTATTTGCGCCGCCCATGGGAAGTATATCCACGGTACAGCCGTAAGCCAGAGCGGAATTTTCGCAAATGGCCCGTGCTTCAGTGCTGAGCAGGGAGTTTTGCTCAGGATTGTCGGAGCGGGTTTCGATTGTGATGCGGGCTTCGGCGGGAATTACGTTGCGGCCGGAGCCTGCGTGGAACGTGCCCACATTTACACGGCATAAGCCCTGGTGTTTAGCAGGAAGTTCAAGCAGCTGCAGAACAGCCTTAGCGCCGGCGGCCATAGCATTTCTGCCAAGCTCGGGGCAAATACCTGCATGGGCCGCCTTGCCGTGAAACAAGGCATCCAGCTTTGTGCTGGAAAGGAATCCTGTGCTGCTTACGGCAACGGTACCCACAGGATGGTCATATACCCCAACGTGCAGACCGATAAGACTGTTACAGTTATGGGGAAGAGCGGCGACATTCATACTTGCTGCACCGCGAAGCCCCTCCTCCGCAGGCTGAAACATAACATATACGGTACCGCAAAGCTTATCCCTGTTTTGCCAGAGCAGCTTTGCTGCGCCTACGCCTATTGCCGCATGGGCATCATGGCCACATGCATGCATGCAATTTGTGTTTTGTGATGCAAAACCTTCCCGCGCGGGCAGGTGAGAAGCATCGTGGCATTCTTCCAGTTCGCAGGCATCTATGTCCACCCTGAAAACGGTGGTTTTGCCGGGATGGGCTCCTTTTATCTCAGCAATACAGCCGGTAAAACCGCCCTTCATAGGCAGAAGAATATCCTCAAGGCCGGTCTGGGTTAGAGCACGCTGCCATGCCTGCTCCAGAATGTGTTCATCGGGCATTCCGGGCATATTTTCCGGGCTGTGTATTTCCTTTCCCCAACGGACAGGTATGCCCTCGCCGAGAAGCTCCTGTACTATTCTGGCGCTGGTACGGAATTCTGTCCAGCCTGCTTCGGGATACATATGAAACTCACGTCTTAGGGAAATAAGCCGATGCGCCAATGAGGGATGCATAAGGAAACCTCCGAGGATATCTGAGTGTAGTATATATATTAAAGTATACACCTGTTTTGGGCAGAAATTAAAGGGCTGAGGGAAAATGACGGATTATTTTGACTGCCCTTTATTGAAAAAGCGGTATCCCGATCAAAAGGGGATACCGCACTTTTCATAATGCCGGAATAAGGGGCATTATTATTTTGCCGGAATATTTAGCGGTTATTCTGGCGGTTGTTCTGGTTGTTCTG
>JAZNLC010000253.1:0-2701 GCA_045578895.1 Faecousia sp.
CCGAAACCAGCGACATGCATTGCGGCCCAAAGCCGACCTGTGGTCGGCTTTGGGCTTCGGCGCTGCGGGAGCGCTATCGCGCTGCGCCTCGGTTCACTGCGTTCACCCTTCCGGTGGTTTCGGAACCCTTGCGCAGCAAGGGATTCCTATCGCCGTTTGCCGCCCGGGGAGCCGTAGGCTCCCAGGCAAACGGTGCAAAACTCGTCAAAAAATAAGCATGCCTCCGTCGGGAGGCATCACAAAGAATGAAAACGAGAGTCGAGTGAGACTCTCGTTTTCATATAGAGAGATAATGTGATAAAATGAACACAAGGCAAAGAGTTCGAGGGTTTTTGGCTAAAGAAAGCCGATCGAAAAATTGAAAAGGTTTCCGAGTAGAACCACGAATTGTCAGAGAAAGACGAACTGCAAAGTTAAAAGAAGTCGGAAACCGCGCCGTAAAGGAGGAGAACAAAATGCGAATCATTTATGAGCGTTGCTGTGGTGTGGATGTACACAAACGGAAGATCGTATGCTGTATGAGGAACGGCAGCAAGAACGAAATCCGGGAGTTCGGAACGATGACGGACGAATTGAAGGAGATGGTGGAGTGGCTGCATGAGAATGGGTGCGAAATGGTAGCTATGGAAAGCACGGGGAGCTATTGGAAACCGTTATACAACATACTGGAGTTACTTGGGATGCCAGCGATGGTCGTAAATGCATCACACATGAAAGCAGTGCCAGGGAGGAAAACAGATACCAAAGATTCTGAGTGGATTGCAGATTTGCTACAGCATGGTCTGCTGAAAGCAAGTTTTATTCCGGAACGTGAACAAAGGGAATTGCGAGAAATCGCTCGTTATCGAAAAAGTTTGACGGAAGAAAGAAGCCGTGAAATCAATCGCATGCAGAAAATGTTGGAAGGCGCCAATATCAAGCTGGGAAATGTGGTTAGCGAGATCACGGGAAAAAGCGCAGGAAATGTCCTGAGAGGAATTGCGCAGAACAAAATAGACAGAGAGTATCTGGAACAAGCTGTAGATCATAGTATGCATTGGAAAATGGATGAAATCATACGTTCCATCAATGGCGTAATATCACCAGTGCAGAGGAAATTGTTGCAATCCATGCTCAATCACATTGAGGATATGACCCGAAGGATTCAAGAAATGGATGGACTGATTGAAGAAGAAATGAAATCATATCAGCAATCCATTGAGCGATTGAGCGAAGTACCCGGAATATCCAAACGTACCGCAGAAATCATTCTGGCAGAAATCGGCATGAATATGGAACGCTTTCCCACGGCAGCTCATATAGCCTCATGGGCAGGAATCTGTCCGGGGAATCACGAGAGTGCCGGAAAAAAGAAAAGCGGAAGAATCAATCCGGGAAATAAAACGTTGAAAACAACGCTTGTTCAATGCGCACATGCGGCAGTTCGCAACAAACGTACATATTTCCATGCACAATATGAACGCCTGACTGTGCGCAGAGGAAAAAATAAGGCTATCGTGGCTGTAGCGCATTCAATGCTGATAGCAATATACCATATGTTGAAAACAGGTGAGCCGTTTCGGGATTTGGGAAGTAACTATTATCAGCAATTTGATGCTGAGAAAAGAATTCAGTACTACTTGAATAAAATCAAAAACTTAGGCGGTAATTACGTTCCCTCTGCCACCTAAGTTTATATATGTCATATAGGCTTGTTTGCTATACACTTTTTGAGGATGGTTTTCACTGCAAAGTTGCCGAAGGCAGTTTTTTGACGACATGACAGCCCCGCCGACAGAAATGCCGGCGGGGCTGTTTGCGTATGCGCTGTTATACATCCAGATCGCTCAGGTCGTAGCACAGGCGGTAGGCATAGCTGAGATCGATGTTGCCGTTTTCGGAATAGGCCTGGTTCAGGCTCAGATAGATCCGCACTTCGGGAGTGGTCCAGCTGGCGCTCAGATTGCCGTATTCCTGATAGCTTGCCCGGGCGTACTCGTCGAAGGGATCGCTGTCGGGTGTGCCGTATTCGGCAGTCAGATCGGCAAGAACACGGCGGAAGGCTGCAATACAGTTCCCCTCAAAAGCAATGCTGATGTCGATGTTGTCCATGCGGGGCGCACGCTGGCTGTTGCAGGTGGTTACGTTCATGGCAGCGGAGTGGATCTGAATGCTGCCGATCCCCAGCGGCATATCTTCAAGAAATACCGCGCCGGTCTTGGCTTCTTCGTCCCAAAGTTCTACCATCGCTTCATCTCCGATGGCGTTGGCGGTGGCTTCCAGATCGGTTCCGAAGGTTACGCCAAAGGGCAGGAGAACGGTCTTTTCTCTATCGGACGTGCCGGAAGGAGTTGCGTCGGTCTTTGCTTCTGCAATTGCGCAAAGGGGAAGGCAGAACAGGGCGAGGGTCAGTACGATCAAAAGAAAACGTTTCACTGTTGGTCATCCTTTCGGATATCTGCGGCAAAGGCTGCAGATGTTATTTTGTACACGCTTTTTTTCGACATGGGCACGGTCATTTCCTTTTGCAACAGGGTAAGTGTTACAACCATTTCATATGGCATATCCCTATGGATGGATTCATATGGTTGGGAAGAAGGCAACGGAAAGGCGGTGAGGCAGGGGTGCCCTGCAAGGGAAGCTTTATCGGCCGTATACACCTTTTTTGCAGCTGCCTGCTTGCGGTTTGTCTGCTCACGGGCTGCAGCGCCGCTGCACTGCA
>JAZNLC010000254.1:0-11228 GCA_045578895.1 Faecousia sp.
GTCAGATCGTTATCGACGTTTCCATGAACTGGAATCCCGAGAAGATCACCTCCAAGGGCAAGGGAGGTATGTCCGGTGACTGTGTGTTCGACGAGGTCGAGCCCATCGTTGGTGCCATCACCCCCGTTCCCGGCGGTGTTGGTGCTGTTACCACCACTGTGCTGATGAAGCACGTTGTGGAAGCTGCCGAAAAGGCGTAATATAACGACTGTTTGTAGGGGCGCATCACGATGCGCCCGCCGGGCGATTCATGAATCGCCCCTACATGCCTCTGTATGACTGGCGGATAACACAGGCTACTGTGGTGGAGTACAGAGGATTTTATGCCGACCGTCTGGGCAATTCGATTCTAAAAGGGCTCGGATTGCCCAGATTTTTAACTGAGGTGTCAAATATGAAGAGAATTAAAAATTTGTCCCAAAGCAGTTTCTCATAAGGAAGCATTCCAGACGGTTAATCTGATATAGATCAATATCCTGCTGACCTAATCGGGTCAGTATTTTTTGCGCTTTTCGGCATGAATGGGGAATGCGTACGCAACAGATATTTTTTAAGAACATCTTTGCTGAATAACATAGTATTTTGTACGCCTTATCGAAACAACCCCTTGCATTTTAAAGCCAAAGTGCTAAAATTATACTGGCGAATTATGGCGAACTTTATTTGGATAGGAGTATAAACATGCTGCTACTGTTTTTTGTAGTGTGGGTCGTTTTCAACGGAAGACTGACTTTGGAAATTGCTTTGTTCGGTGTTGCTGTGGCAGGTGCAGTGTTTGCCTTTGTCTGCAAATTCATGGGCTACAGCTTGCAAAAGGAATTGCGTTTCTATAAGAAAATACCTTCTTTTTTTCAATACCTATACTATTTGGTTAAGGAAATCATTGCGGCGAACATTACGGTATCTCGCATGATCCTGACGAGAAAGGAACAAATGGAGCCGGTGCTTGTCCATGTTCATACGGATCTAAAAACTGAAACGGCACGGATGATGTTAGCAAATTCCATTACCTTGACCCCTGGTACCATCACTGTGGCTCTGACAGAAAGTGATCTGCTGGTGCATTGTTTGGACAAGTCTCTTTCCAAGGGTATGGAGGACTCAGTATTTGTCCGCCTGCTGCACAAAATGGAGGAGGAATAAGAATGGAACTGATACAGGAGTATATTGCTCTTTTTTATGGCATCTTGTGTGTATTGGCACTCATGTTAGTTCTTTGCTTGATCCGTGCCGTGAAAGGTCCCAGAATCGCAGATCGACTGGTAGCAGTCAATATGATGGGTACCATTGTTATGGTCATAATCGCATTGCTGTCTGTAGTAAAGGATCAAGGATATCTGATGGATATTTGCTTGATCTATGCCATGATCAGTTTTTTGGCAGTGGTTGTTCTGACCCGAATCTATACCGGTGTCTACAGGCAAAGGAAAGCTCGGGAAGAAAAAGAGAAGGAGGAAAGTGGCAATGCAGATTCTTGAATGGATTCGTTTTGTAGCAGGTGTCGTCTTGCTGCTGTTGGGCCTTGCGATTTTTATTCTGCAGGTTTTTGGTGTCTATAAGTTCAAATATGTGCTTAACCGGATGCACGCTGCTGCAATGGGTGACACCTTGGGTCTTGGAGTCTCTTTGACAGGACTGATTCTTTTGTCCGGTTTCAATTTCAACTCTTTGAAGATGGCTTTGGTTGTTGTATTCCTATGGCTGGCTTCTCCTGTTTCCTCCCATCTGATCTCCCGTCTGGAAGTGGTAACCAACGAACATTTGGAGGAACATTGTGAGCTGCCGAAGGATACCTGGGAGGACGAGTTATGCTGATTTTTGAGTATATTTTACTGGGCTTTCTGGTGGTCTGCGCCATTGCTGTCAGCTTTTCCAAGAACTTGCTGAACTCCATTCTGATCTTTATGTCCTACAGTCTGGTTATGTCCATTATTTGGATCCTGCTGGAATCTCCGGATTTGGCTATTACAGAAGCTGCTGTTGGCGCAGGTGTTACAAGCCTTTTGTTCTTTGTAACGCTCAAGAAGATTCATGCCATGAAGGAAGAAGGTGGCTCTGATGAGTAAGCCGATTCCAGAAGAAGAATATAGTAAAAAACCTTTGACTCGGCTACTGCGCTGGATCGGAGGCAACGCTGACCCGTTCTGCGATAACATGGAAACCCACCGGCAACAAGAATACATTCCAAATGAGCGTTTGGTCCGGGAGCATCTCCGAGATCAGAACGCAGTCATCCGAAATGTCTATGACCGCGAACACAACCGGGCGTATAAGAATTTTCGCCGTTTCTATAAGATCGCTTCCGGGATGTGCTGTTTGGCGTTGATTATAATGCTGCTGACGGCAGTTTCCCACCTCCCACCTGTAGGTGCAGCGGACAATCCCGCCAGCAACGAAGTGGCTTCCAAGTATATTGAGGACGGCCTGCAGGATACCGGCGCTGTGAATATTGTTACCGGTATGATTTTGGATTACCGTGCCTTTGATACCTTCGGTGAATCCAATGTGCTGTTTATCGCCACCTGCACGGTATTGATCCTGCTGCGCAGCGATAAAAAAAAGGAAAAACACGAAGAAGAAGCGGAGCAACGCCGGGAACAACACTATGAACCCAAGGACGACAGCATCCTCCAGAGGGTTACATTTCTGCTGTTTCCCATTATCATCATCTTCGGTATTTATGTGATCCTCAACGGTCATATTTCGCCCGGAGGCGGTTTCTCCGGCGGTGCCATCATCGGCGCAGGACTGATCCTGTATGCCAACGCCTTTGGCTTTGAAAAGCTGAACCGGTTCTTTACGGAAAAGACCTACAAACGGATCAGTTTGGTTTCTTTGTCCTTTTACTGTTTGGCGAAAAGTTATTCTTTCTTTACCGGTGCCAATCACTTGGAGAGCGGCATTCCTTTGGGCCAAGCCGGGGCAATTTTGAGCAGCGGTTTGATCCTGCCGCTGAATATCTGCGTGGGCATGGTGGTGGCCTGCACCATGTATGCCTTCTACACCCTGTTTAGAAAGGGGGGCTTCTGATATGGGCGGGAATTTACTTACCAATATGGGAGAAGCTGTGGCAATGCTTCTGTTCGGCATTGGCTTTGCGAACCTGCTGTTTCAGAAGAATCTCATCAAAAAAATAATCGGCTTTAACATCATGGATACAGCCATCTATCTGTTTTTGGCAGGAAAAGGCTATATCTCCGGTCGCAAACCTCCCATTGTAGTGGACGGTATCCAAGATGTAGAAGCATATATCAATCCCATTCCCAGCGGTCTGGTGCTGACGGGCATTGTGGTTTCCGTTTCTGTCAGTGCTTTGATGCTGTCGCTGACCATCCGGCTGTATCGCCGGTATCACACGCTGGATCTTGACGAGATTTCCGCTCGGCTGCGGGAGGAGGGACTGTAATGGAACTGGTACGCAATGTCCCCTTTTTCTGCATTATGCTATCCATGTTTTCCGGGATTCTTTCCTCCGTCCTCCCCGGAAAGGTTGCCAGGCGGCTGAATGCCGCTATGGTAACGGCGGTTACGATTCTGTCTGCCTGGTTGCTGCAATATTTGCTGACTTCCGGAATCGATAGCTATACTTACATGATGGGCCACTTCCCGGCCCCTTGGGGCAATGAATTGCGGGTAGGCGTGCTGGAAGCAGGCATGGCACTGTTCTTCAGCATCATCATGCTGCTATCTCTTTTGGGCGGCAGAAAAAAACTCTTCGATGAGGTAGAAGTCTCAAAGCACAACATTTACTACATTCTGTGCAACCTACTTCTCAGCTCGCTGCTGGCGTTGGTGTACACCAATGACCTGTTCACTGCCTATGTTTTTGTTGAGATCAATACCATTGCGGCCTGCGGTTTGATCATGATCCGCCAAAACGGTCGCTGTATCGAAGCGGCGGTACGATATATGATTATGGGCCTTTTGGGTTCCGGTTTGCTGCTTTTGGGTATCTGCATGATCTACGATCTGACAGGCCATCTGCTGATGAAGAACATTCAGCAGCAAGTTGGGGCAATTATGGCAGCGGGTACCTACCGGGTTCCCATGATGATCACCATTGGTATTATCACGGTCGGCCTTGCCATTAAGAGTGCTCTGTTTCCCTTCCACTCCTGGGTGCCGGACGCTTACGGCTATAGCACCGTTTCCTCAGGCGCAATCTTGTCCAGTTTGGTGTCCAAAGGCTATATCTTCCTGCTGTTTAAGATCTTCTATCGGGTCATTGGCGCAGAGCACATTGCCGGTAGTCACATTCTGAACCTGCTGTTCCTGTTCGGCCTGTGCGGAATGATTTTCGGTTCTGTCAGCGCAATTTGGGAAAAGGACATACGGCGTATGATTGCCTTTTCCTCCGTGGCTCAGATCGGCTATATCTATATGGGATTGGGTTTGGGTACGGAAGCCGGTCTGATCGCGGCGGTCTTTCATATTCTGGCTCACGGTGCCACCAAGTCGTTGCTGTTCATTTCTGCCATCGGCCTGACGGATGTTTCCGGCGGCAGCCGCAGCTTCTTTGAAATCACCGGGTCGGCCTATCGGAACAAGGCGGCAGGTGTTGGCTTCCTGGTGGCCTCTCTGTCTATGGTTGGCATTCCCGTGTTCTCCGGCTTTGTCAGCAAGCTGCTGTTTGCGGAGGCTGCTGTACTGGTGCCTAACTGGAAGCTGTTTCCGACTCTTATTGTTCTGGCCATCAGTACAGTGCTGAACGCCATCTACTTCTTGAAAACCGCGGTCCGTATTTATACGCCGGCAAATAAAGAAGAAATAAAGCAAAAGGGATATTTTAGTGTGAAATTCCCGGAGCAAAAACAGTATTGTATTACGATTTTACTGTTCATTCTTGTGAATCTGATTTTGGGTTTGGCTTCCCAGCCGATCATCTCCCTGATTGCAGAAGGTCTGCTCCATTTTTCGTAAAGAGGTAAACATCATGTTGATTTTATCGATTCTCTTCCCTGTATTACTGGGTCTCGGGATCCTGTTGAAACGGGAATTCAAGTGTAGAAGCATTCTTTTGACCCTCACCGGCGCAGGTTTGGCCGTAACTGCTGCGCTGGGTTTGGCTGTTGCATTTGGAGGAGAAACAGAATTGCTGCTCTTCTCCTTCGGCAAAAATCTGGATATCTACTTCCATGTGGATCATATGGGTACGCTGTTTGCAGTGGTGGTAAATGCTGTCTGGGTCTTGTCCGGCTTCTATGCTTTTGAGTATATGAAGCACGAGCAGGAGGAAACCCGTTTCTTCGGTTTCTATCTTATGGTGCACGGCATCCTCCATGGGCTGGTATTCTCCGGCGGTATGGTTACCTTCTACCTGTTCTACGAGCTGATGACCCTGCTGTCTGTTCCGCTGATCCTGCATAACCGCTCTAAGGATGCGATTAAGGGTGGTCTCAAATACCTGTTCTACTCGTTGTTCGGTGCCTACATGGTGCTGTTTGGTCTGTTCTTCCTGAATCGGTTTGCAGATAGCTTCACCTTCCTGCCCGGTGGTACACTGAATTTAGACACCATTGTTGGCAATGAAACGCTGATGCTGGTGGTTGCCTTCTCCATGATTATTGGCTTCAGTGTAAAAGCCGGTATGTTCCCCCTCCACGCATGGCTGCCAACTGCCCACCCTGTAGCGCCGGCTCCTGCCAGTGCGGTCATGTCCGGCATCATCGTCAAGATGGGTATTTTGGGCATGATCCGTGTGGTCTACTATCTGGTAGGTGCGGACTTCATCCGGGGCACCTGGGTCCAGACCCTTTGGATGAGCCTGGCTCTGCTGACAGTATTCATGGGTTCTATGCTGGCCTATCGGGAGAAGATCATGAAGAAGCGCCTGGCCTACTCCACGGTCAGCCAAGCTTCCTATATTCTCTTCGGTCTGTCCCTGCTGCAACCGCAGGCCATGACAGGCGCACTGCTGCATGTGGTGTTCCACGCTGTCATCAAATCCTGCCTGTTCCTTAGCGCCGGCGCAATCATCTATAAGACCCATAAGACCAATGTGGATGAGCTGCGTGGTATTGGAAAGGAAATGCCTGTCACCATTTGGTGCTACACCTTTGCCTCTGCAGCGCTCATCGGCATTCCTCCCGCCAGCGGCTTTATCAGCAAGTGGTATCTGGCTACCGGTGCACGGTCCTCCGGAATCGGGACTTTCTCCTGGTTTGGTCCTGTAGTGCTCCTGACCAGTGCTTTGCTGACAGCAGGCTACTTACTGCCCATTACGGTGAAGGGTTTCCTTCCCGGTGCGGATTTCAATTATGGGGAGCTTAAAAAGAAAGAACCGAATCTAACCATGCTGATCCCGTTGCTGATCCTGGCTGTTTTGGCAGTCCTGCTGGGCATCTTCCCCAATCCTCTGACGGACTACATTTCCGGGATCATCGCCGCAGTATTGTAAACGGAGGCTGCGTATGAGTCAATATTGGATCTTAGCGGCCATTATTCTGCCTATCCTGGGCGGTATTGGAATTCCACTGCTTCCTTTCCGGAAACGAAGACAGATGTTCCTGTACATCGAGGCGGTGACACTGCTTACCTCTGCCGTTGTGGGGGCACTGATTCTCAGTGGCACAACGCAGACCTTCCATGTGGTGCGTTTTGTCAATGAACTGTCCATTTCCTTCCGGATTGACGGAATGGCCATGGTTTTTTCCGGTTTGGTTGCAGTGCTTTGGCCCCTGGCAACCTTGTATGCCTTTGAATACATGACCCATGAGAAGCATGAAAAGCCCTTTTTCATGTTTTATACCATGACCTACGGCATCACCCTGGGTATTGCTTTTGCCTCCAATATCATGAGCATGTATTTTTTCTATGAGCTTCTTACTCTGGTAACTGTGCCTTTGGTAATGCACACCATGACCCGCGAAGCCATTTTAGCGGTGCGGAAATATCTGTACTTCTCCATCGGCGGCGCAGCCTTTGCGCTGATGGGAATGGTCTTTTTGATCATCTACGGAGATACCAGTGAATTTGTAATGGGCGGTGTCTTCACCCCGACAACACTTAGACAGCACGGTGATCTACTTCTGTGGATCTATCTCTTCTCCTTTATGGGTTTCGGCGTAAAATCCGCCATTTTCCCCCTGTCCTCCTGGCTGCCGCAGGCAGGCGTGGCACCCACTCCGGTGACAGCGCTGTTGCATGCGGTGGCAGTGGTTAATGCCGGTGCCTTTGCCATCATCCGGCTGACCTATTATAGCTTTGGTACAGAGTTTCTTCAGGGAACCTGGGTCCAAACTGTGTGCATGGTGCTGGCTATGTTTACCATCGTTTACGGCTGCAGCCGCGCGGTGAAGGAGACCCACATCAAACGCCGTTTGGCTTGGTCCACCGTGAGCAATTTAAGCTACATCATCTTCGGCGCCACCATAATGACCCCCTTGGGCCTGGTGGGTGCGCTGACCCATTTTGTGTTCCACGGTTTCATGAAAATTACTGCTTTTTTCTGTGCAGGTGCGTTCATGCATCAGACAGGAAAGAAGCACATCTATGAGATGAACGGCATGGGAAAGAAAATGAAGATCGTTTTCGGAACCTTTGCGGTGGCTTCTCTTAGTCTGATGGGCGTTCCGGGCTTTGCCGGCTTTATCAGTAAATGGAATTTGACTCAGGCGGCTGTACATAGTGGCAATCCTACTGCCTATGCAGGTATTGTCTGTTTGATTCTTTCTGCACTTTTAACTGCGATCTATATGCTCAGTGTAGTGTGCCGAGCCTTTTTCCCGGCAACAGAAGAAACGAGCGGAGAACCGGTGGGCGATCCCGGCTGGCAAATGTGTCTGCCTATGCTGATCTGTGCAGTGGCTACGGTGCTGTTGGGTTTGTTTTCTGCGCCTTTGATCGAATTCTTCCGGGCAATCGCCCATGGGATGTTCTAAGATGGGAGGCGCATCATGGATATTTTGATTTATCTGATGGTATTTGGCCCAATAGCAGCAGCGGTCCTTTCTTATCTGATCGGCAGAAAAAATAAAACCGCACGGAATATCTTCTTCGGTGTAGCTGTGGCCGTGGAGTTTATCCTTGCGATCGTGCTATTGCTGACCCACAAGCAAGGCAATATGGTAACGGTTGCCGGTTTCTGCGGACTCGGTCTGAACTTTACAGCCGATGGGTTCCGTTGTATTTATGCACTGGTCGCTGCCTTTATGTGGCTGATCACCGGGCTGATCTCTCCGGAGTATTTTTCCCACTACCGCAATCGGAATCGGTATTACCTGTTTCAGCTGATTACACTGGGTGCAACAGTGGCCGTTTTCTTGTCCGCAGATCTGTATACCACTTTTGTGTTTTTTGAGATCATGTCCCTGTGCTCCTATGTGTGGGTGGCGCAGGATGAAAAGGAAGGGTCTCTGCGCGCGGGTGGAACATATCTGGCAGTGGCGGTCATCGGCGGTATGGTACTTCTGATGGGTGTTTTCCTGCTGTATCAGGCTGCAGGAACGCTGCTTATCGATGAATTGCCTGCGGCTTGTGAAGGTAAAAATCTCTGGCCTGCGGCGTTGTGCATGCTTGTGGGTTTTGCCGGCAAGGCCGGTGCATTCCCCATCCACATCTGGCTGCCCAAAGCCCATCCGGTGGCTCCTGCCCCGGCTAGTTCACTGCTGTCCGGTATCCTGACCAAAACAGGCATATTTGGCATTCTGGTCATCAGCTGTAAAATACTGCTCCACGATGAAGCCTGGGGGGCGCTGATCCTTCTGGTTGGTGTCGTTACCATGTTCCTGGGAGCATTGCTTGCGCTGTTCTCTGTGAATTTCAAGCGTACATTGGCATGCTCGTCCGTTTCTCAAATCGGATTTATTCTGGTAGGCGTGGGTATGCTGGTACTGCTGGGCGAGGAAAACACACTGGCGGCCAGAGGAACTTTCCTGCATATGCTGAACCACTCCATGTTCAAGCTGATTCTGTTTCTGGTGGCAGCGGTGATCTTTATGAACACCCACAAACTGGACTTGAATGAGATTCGCGGTTTTGGAAGGAAAAAGCCCTTGCTTATGATGTGCTACCTGATGGGCGCACTGGGTATCGGCGGCATCCCCGGATGGAGCGGCTACATCAGCAAGACTCTGCTGCATGAGGGAATTGTGGAATACATCCATGCTATGGAAGGCGGTCATCTGCACTCCGCTTTCTTTACACTAAGCAGCATGAAGGCCATTGAATGGATTTTTTTGATCAGCGGTGGTCTGACCGTTGCCTATATGTGCAAGCTGTTTGTGGCTGTGTTCTTGGAAGGAAACCGGGATACTCAGGTTCAGGCTGCCTTTGATGCCAGGAAGTCTTATTGGAAACCTGTCAGTGCTGCTGCGTTGACAACTGCGGCCGTGCTTGTTCCGATTATGGGAATACTACCCGGCCTAACCATGGATCGTCTGGCAGACATGGTGCAGAGTTTCCTGGGTGTTCACCATGCAGGTCATGCTGTCCATTATTTTACTTGGGTGAACCTTAAGGGCAGTGTGATTTCCGTAACCATTGGCGTGGCGCTGTATTTCATAGTGGTTCGTGGCTGGATGATGCGGCGTGGAGAGTATGTAAACCGCTGGCCGTCATGGTTGGATTTGGAAGAGCTGATTTACCGTCCCTTCATTCTGAAAATTCTGCCCGGTTTCTTTGGCGGGCTGTGTAGCCTTCTGGATAAGGGGCCGGACGTGATGATCGCCGTTCTTCGGAAAACCGGTATGATAATTGCCGGTACTTTGAACATTCTCACCGACGGAGTCGTGGTTCTGTTGCGGAAAACCATATACCGGGACAGCCGCCAAAGGGGAGAATTAGAAGAAGGCAACGCCATGACCCATGTTGTCGGTGTAACCTTAAACCTTCTGGAGGAGCTGCTGAACCGAACCATTTGGCGTAATCATGAGCACCGGAAGGATCTGGAGCACTGGTTCGTACTGAAGTATGCCTCATTCAAAGAAAACTCGACCTTCATTGGACGAAGCCTATCCTTTGGTTTGGTTCTGTTCTGTCTGGGACTTTGCGCAACGCTGATTTATCTCCTGATCGGTGCATTTATTTAAACAAAAATGCTGGCTCCGTAAAGAGTCAGCATTTTTCATTTATTTTCTTAAAGCTTTTCTTCGTTCCTGACGTTCCTGCTTTGTTTTGAATAGCCGCTCCAAGCCGGGGACCATCAGCAGACAAACCAATGCTGCGGTGAAGCCACCATTGTACAGACACATATCACCGTGGAGCAACGAAATCGTAGTAACCATAAAATAGTGTAAGATTGCTGCTACCAAACCGTAACGCCAACCGTAATGATCACTGATGGGACTCAAGCCATTTGCGTAACAGATGCCAACGATAATATTTTGCGCAGTGAGTGTCTGCGCAAAGGAAACACCCACAAAATCAGAGATCAACCTTGTTCCGTAGGAAGCCAGCACATAACCCAGTATAATGGACCAAATATTACCCGGGTGCGAACCGGAATTGCAGGTGGCGAGCATGCAGAAAATAACACCGAAGGTAATGCCGTTAAAGGGTGCACCAATGATATTATAATATGCCAAAATGAACAAGCCGAACAGACCCACATTCATCAGCATTGTGGCATTGCCGTAAGTGGCAGAGAAATTCCGTACAAACTCCGGCTCACGCATCAGCTTCCAATAATCCTTTGGCCTGCAGCCCATTGAAAAAGCAAGCACAATACAAGCAGAGAACAGACAAACACAGAAAGTGTTGACAATGGTGGGTGAGGCCACTGTGATGTCTGCAACAGCCAGAGGAACCGGCACACCAACTGCCTTATATAGAAATCCCTGGAGCAGCAACGCGGTCATTCCCACCGGCAGCGCTGCAGAGTATATATCAAAACCTTTGTGGACCTTGGGAGAATTATCCAGACCGGCAGGAAGGAATACGCCGCATACGATGCCTACACCTGCGGCCAGCAGAAAACCGCCCAGTCGAAAACCTACAACCTCGGGGTTGGGGTAACGAACCAAGAACTCGGAAAAGAATGGTGCCAGACCGGTGGTAAAAAGCATGGCGTTGGTGTGATTCCCAAGCTTTTCTTTTTTAATGATGCAGTACAGCACCACTCCCAAAACACCAAACCACATATTTAAAACATGGATGCCCCAAGAACCGAAACCGGTTGTCAGAATCGTAACCAATGTAGCTGTGCTGTTGTCCTTATCTCCCGGCAGGCAGTACAGCCCGGTACAACACAGGCCTACCAATCCCATGTTTAGGAAAGTAGCAGAAAAGCC
>JAZNLC010000255.1:0-15220 GCA_045578895.1 Faecousia sp.
ACCTACAGAACCATATCTGACGGAGAAAGGAATCTCGATCATCAAGAGCAATCTGGCCCAGGAGATCTTCCGCCAGGATCTGCTGCAGATTTATCAGAAGCAGACGGACCTTCGTGACGAGCTGCGGCAGGAGAGCCGGGACCGCATCACCGAAATCGTGGATGCCATCAACCACGGAAGCTTCGACAATCCCCAGATGCAGACAATGCTGGTGCAGCTTGCGGACAGGCTGGCGAAAGCCAAGGGTAAAAAACAGTACAGATATCTCAATGCCGGTACGAAAAAGCTGGTGGATGCCATCGTCGCTGAACTGGCCGGGGACAGCAGAATCCAGGGATTGTATTCTCTGTGGTATGAACAGAAGGAAGATGTACTTCGCACCTACACCAATACTAATACAATTAAAAATCCTATTAATACGATATTTATGATGCATAACTCATTCATTTGCCTGTCTCCAATCATTCTTTAGTATAATTTTGCAAATATCCTCTAATCACCGAATTAACCCTATTATTGTGAGTATATCATATTAGATTAAAATTGTAAAACATCTTCTATGTTACTGCCAGGCAGCAAAACATCATACCGCCACGCGCCAACTAACAATACTCAGAAAACAAATAACCCCCCTTTCGAAGAGGTACCGGCCATCATGAAAAAATGGGGCACTATAAACAAAGACTACCTGACAGGTAGTTCACCACAAATTTTCCGGTGTGCCGATATATTATTCCTCTTGACGCAGGGTCGGTATGCCGATATAATAGAAATGGTGATAATTATGAGTATCAATGAAATCTTGATTCAAACGGGTATGACAAAGTACCGTCTGCAAAAATTAAGCGGTGTCCCTCACGCAACCTTGAGCGATCTGTGCAGCGGCAAGACGCAAATTGAAAAGTGCTCCGGCGAAACCCTATACCGCCTTGCAAAAGCACTGCAAGTTCCCATGGAACTGCTTCTGGAAAGCATCATGGAACAGAAGCTCCAGCAGGAACGGATGCAGCTCATGCGGGAGAGGTCTTATGAATACGGCCTGCCCGGTTATCTCCAGCACGACCTGGATGCCTACAAGGATGGCTTGAAGCATGGTTCCACACTCATGGACTGCCTGTGGAGCGAGCTCTACGGCAGCATCAATATCGCTGAGATCAACGAGGGTGCCATCACTCCCGAACACGCGGATTATCTGCGGAATAAATTTCTATGGAGGTGAAACAGATGCCTGATTTTACAAATTGCAAGCGCCTGCTCGGTAACGCATACGCCGGCGCCAACGGCAAGAAGATCGGAATTGAATACCAGGGCGAGCAGTATATGCTGAAGTTTCCACCCTCCGGCACGAATAAGCGGACGGAGCTATCTTACACCAATAGCTGTCTAAGCGAACATATCGCCAGCAGCATTTTCAACATGGTGGGCATTACCGCGCAAAAGACGATCTTGGGAACTTACGATGTGGGCGGCAAGACAAAGATTGTCTGCGCCTGCAAGGATTTTACTGCCGATGGCAGCCGTCTGTACGACTTTTGTTCCATCAAGAACACCATCATCGACTCCGGACACAACGGAACCGGAACAGAGTTGGATGACGTGCTGGAAACCATTGAAAAGCAACAGTTCGTCAATCCGGAAGAACTGTTGGAACACTTCTGGAACGTGTTCGTCATGGATGCATTCCTCGGCAACTTTGACCGTCATAACGGCAACTGGGGATTCCTGTATAGCTATGCATCTCAAACTGCCTCTATTGCCCCGGTCTATGACTGCGGTAGCTGTCTGCTCCCTCAGGCCGACGAGAAGGTAATGTGCGCTGTCCTGGAAAACGAAAGTGAACTACACGCCCGGATCTTCCGTTTCCCCACCTCGGCAATCAAGTACAATGACCGCAAGATCAACTACTATGATTTCCTTACTGTCGGAGAAAACGAGGACTGCAATGCAGCTCTCCTGAGAATGGTGCCACGGATCGATATAGCCGCAATTCACGGATTCATCGATGAAACACCTTATCTGACTGATCTGCAAAGAAAATTCTACAAGACCTATCTGACTGCCCGGTTCGATTTGATTATCGCCCCGGCATACAAACAAGCGATGAGTCAGCGGCAGGGATTTTCCTCTATGCAGATGATGTAACTTCATAACTGGACGGAGCCATCGGTACAAAACCGATGGCTCTTAATTCATTATCCATATTTCGAAGTCACACTCAGACTCATATCAAATCAATGGTGACTAGAATAGATGCGTTAACTGTCATATTCCACTCTTATGCCTACTACATGGAATCTATTAGTAGTGTTTATGGGGCAATATATTTCTGCATCAAAGAATCCCCTCACAATTATTGCATTGCAATATTGATTTCGTATATCAGTTCACATGCATATTGTCGATATTCCTCATCAATCTTACCTTTGATGCTGTTGTAAGCTTCGTAAAGTAAGGTCAGAACGGAATCCTCATCTCTGAAATCGGGAGAATTTTCTGCAATGTGGTAGAACACAGTGGAAATCATCTTGGGAGGACAGGTATGGGCCACTTGTCTCATGTAGGGCAAGCGGTATATTCACATATTAGAACTGTAAATGTCAACGGATTATGTTGAAAAATACTGTCGAAAGAAGTACAATAGTAGCAAATACACCTATTAAAGGAGCTTGTTCTATGGCATATACGGTTCCCTACTCAATCGAAATGTATACGTCCGCTCTTCATATCAAGCTTCATGAGCGAGTTTATGCAGATGGATTCTTCGCGTATGCTGCAGAACTGCAGCAAATTTTTGAGACCGCTATTTACGATCAAACGCCAGTAAAAAGCATATATATCGACTTTTCCAAGACAATTTGGTTTGACACGCTCTCCCTATGCTATCTGCTCATGTTTGTAAAGCAGTCCGTCAATCTCAAGTCCGAGAATATCCATTTCACCTTTCCTGAAGAATGCGACATCACACAAGCCCATCTCAATCGTGAAAAGTATTTAATTTTTCATGCTTTTTTGCATGATAATGGTTTCTTGACACAAATGCGAAACATTGGGCATGTCGACAACTTGACTACTGTTGCCGAAACAAGGTATTCCACCATTCACGAATGTGTTTGGCCCCTTCAGATCTTCAATAGGCAAAGTGAAATTGCGCGGAGTATTGATCTAATCAAACAGCAGCTCCACAACGAATTTTTCAATGAACTGAATTCCTATGAACTAGCATATTTGATCGAAAAAGTGACCTATTTTCTACAGGAAACCCTAGATAATGCTTATAAACATGGTTATGCGGGAATAAAAAAAGACCGTCCCTGTGCGTTGCTGATCAAGCGTGTGCGCAGTGCTGATACCATGGATATCTCCAGCTACCGCAGAAGCACACTGGATCATGCTCCTTATCTCAGTGTCAGCTTGTTTGAAGAGATGCATGAATATCTGGAAATTTATGTGGCAGATGTAGGTATAGGTCTTCGCCGCTCTTTCCTAGAGTACCCAGACGGACACGATTCCCATATTACTGACGCAAATATTCTAGACTACATTCTAACAGAGGGCAAACGTTCTCAGAAAATCATTTCTTCTGACAGAAGCTCTCGATATGGTGGACTGTATGACATTACCGCCATGTTCAAAGGCGATGGAGACAAGCTGGGCTTCAAAGGTGATACCCATTGGTTCTTCAACCAAAAATCTTCCCGAGTGAATGACCAGATTCCTTATGGTGAATATGCAGGTTTCGTTCACGGCTTTGCGATTGTGGGTAATATCAGCTGGAAAAAACGGCATTCCGGTGATTATCCATTGATTCAAGAGATCCAACATGTCACACAGCATTACAAAAGTATGCTCTTTGCCGACAGCAATCCCTGGATGATTGCAAACTATTGCAGGAACATATTTGTTTCGGATTCCAGATTTTCCGAAGACACAGCTCCGGTAACTGCTGCACCTCTTGCAATCCTTTTTCCTGCTAAAAACCTTGTAAAGGAAAAAATCATTGCACAATTGAGCTGCTTTCACTCCCATACTGTGATTATTGCGGGTATTCACGAAAGTGAATATAAAAAATACCAAACCATGCTCTGCACCCTTGATACAGCGAAAATCAATTCCGAACTGAGATGCGTAATTGTTATTACCAATACCCTTTTTCCTCATTATTTCAAGCGAAGTAGTAACCAGATTAAATACTCCCAGGCAGATACTAAAAAGTATATCGAAACACCTTTTGTATCGCCCACTATCAATTCACCGGCGACTTCATACATCAGCTTCCGACTTTGGAAGCGGGTTTATGATTCTGAACAGCTCTGGAACCGTCTATCCCAGAATAATGATATGGCTTACATTAACAGCCAGGTTCAGTGGAACGACAAATCACTACGAGGATATCTGGACTTCTCACAGCTGACTCTGATTCCGGAGTGCCGTAGCCTTTGCCTAGAACAATTAACCAGCTTTCTGTTGTATCAGGATCAACTTTATTTCCGCAGCTTAGATCGTTTCACCGATGAGATCTGTGAGGAAGCAAACCACCTCATGGACAACTCCCAGGATGGCAAAACATACTGGATTGGAAGCGTATTTGTTTCCGGATCGTCTGAGAGAAAGCTGCATAACGAAGATCGCGACGCAGAAAATGTATTCTATTTCTTCAAACATGCTGATTGTGAGACTTACAACAACAAGATTTATACGATGTTAGAATGGTCAACCCAACCGGCGCGCATCAACACATGGTTTGCACCCGGAAAATTTCAGGGCAAGGAATATTCCCGCGTTGGAAACACCTCCTTTGTGGCGGAAGGCGGCAGCCGTTACTGGGCCTCCAGACATTACCAAGATTGGAAAAATGTTTACCAAATCCGTCAAGACGAAACATATCAGCTTTTGCAAAAGCAATTCGGTGCCCATCCTGCTATACTGAAAATGGGACATTTTGATTCCGCCGATCATCATGACCTGTTTGAGATCAAGGCTGATTCTCTCGTCAATACGGACATTATCACGCATCAGATTTTGCAGGACAACGATATTGACAGTTACAAATATTTGGTTGCAGAATTCCTATTGGCTCTTGTGCCTTCCGTCCCCAAGATCAGATCGAAGCTGACACCTTTCTTCAATGCAAATGTCTCTGATCACACCAAAGCCTCCGTTGTAAATTTATTACCCATATCAAAGAAGCGTAAAACTTTCGGAAGCCAGGGATTGATCGTCTACTTGAATGATTATCAGACATCTAAGATAATCGAAATGATTAAACCCATATTTTCAGAAGAACTGCAGCAGCGGATCATCCCGATCATTCCCATTGAAAAGAACTACGCATCTTCTACCCTATTGATCTCTCCTCTTCTATTGGATGTCCTAGAGCAGAAAATGGCAGAGATACGCCAATTTAATTTGACCGAAAGCCAGAAAAATACAATCGATGTAACCCTGTTCATTGCAACTTCCTTCACAACACGCCTGCAGGAAGAGCTGAAGCATATCATCCAGTGTATGGGCGCTACTCAGGTTCGGATTTTGTCTCTTTTTGACCGCCAGCGAATGCCTTTCGGCAGATGCATCGATGAAGGTATTTCTGCATATGCACGAATGGACCTTCCCGCTATGGGGATTTCAAACACCTGTCCGATCTGTGCGGCCCTGGAATCCCTGCAGAATTTGACGAAAGCCCTGCGAGACCCGGATCTGCAAGGACGGATAGATATTATTCGGGAACATTGGAAACCCGTTAAGAGTTCCGATAACCACCATGGAAAGGGGATCACCATTAGACATATTCAAATTCCTTCAAAGGTACAGGCTGCATTGAGTGAGTACCATTCCGTATATGGTCAGGGTCAGATCGAAATCAGCACCGACCTAGGACTGTCACTGTTCGCCATTGAAAGCACAGTGATTTCTCTCAGCCTGGATTTCCTCACATCATGTATTGACTCCGAACTGGATCAGTCAACAAAGATACTGCTACTTTCCGCACATCTTCTGATTTTTAACTCACTGCAGATTTCAGAGAAGTATTACTGTCATTTGTTGAGGAAACTTTGGGATAATTTGCGGGAACAGGAATCGGTATCGCAGTATACGGAGCTTGCCGTTGTGGCTCTATGTGGACAGCCCTCTATTTTCCAGAGATACCTGCAGGAATACCTGATTAAGTGCGCCGAAGACAATCTGGACTGCAAAAACAACGATGCGCTTCTGCTGCGTCTTGCGATCTATCAATCCACCCGCCACAGCAAGCATCTGCAAATTCCGACATACTATCGCACAGACCTCCATTGCTTCCTAATCAATGAACAAAATGTATTCGAATTGATATATGATGTATTCCTGTATTGCGAGACCGACTACAGGCAGTCTCACCGTCAGGCGTTTGGGCTGATTAAGGGAACCAGCATCAAGACAACCTCTGAAGTCTACGCACAGGCACGTACCTATACGCAGAAGCTGATAAAGATTTACGAACTGGATCACCTAAGAAAGCACTTCCACGATACCGATACATACGATCGAAACAAGAAACATATCATTAATTGTCTCAGGGACTTTGAAGGCTGTTTGGAAAATATCAGCAGCGATGACGATCACGAACTCGCACGAAACAAGATGAATATCATGCTCAATGCGCTTCAACATATCCAAAAAGGCCTTTACCTGCGTACCTCCGACACAGAGGGTATCAGCAAATGGCTGTCTTACTGCGAAGCCGAAGCAAAGTGGCGGCTGGGTCGAACAACGCAGACAATCCTTCCTGTCCTGCCCGCATTCGCCAATGACTCGGAGCTTCGTTTCGATGTTGCTCCCTGGTTTTATGCTCATGCAGACGTCACGGAGGAAGTCATAAATCTGATCGTCGACATGCTGCAGCGAAGCGACTGGAAACTTAACAACTTTTTACAGCCGGACGTACCCAGTTCTGGTCAGGCCTATGACAGTATCATCTCGCTCCAGTTTTTTAAGGAATATGTACAGCTATCTTTCTATAATGCGGCTAATACATCCCTGCCGATTCATGAGATCAGTAAAATCAAACAGTCCAAAGCCAACCGTCCTTCCATGATTGCCTTCAAGCAGTTCGAGGCCATGCTGCAAAACATCGTTGAAAATCCCAAAATAACCTGTTTTGAATGCAATTATGTAGAAAACAGTTATCCGGAAAGTCTTGTGCTCAACCGGAAGTTCGATGATGATCTTCATCTGTACTGCGCAAAAATTAGAATCCCCTACACCGATATGGGTTCATCATTCAGCAACTAACAAACAGGAGGTAACAACAGTGCAAAAATTCCATATCATGATTATAGACGACGAGTATAGTCTCCGACAGAAAATGTATGAAGGTTTCTTCGTGAAAGAATATCAAGGTCTCGACATCTCGTTTACTATTGACTCTATTGAATACACCTCTGATATTCTCTTCAAGCTATCGAAGTATAGAGAAATCGATGCCTTCTTTATCGACGCCAGGCTTGAGAATGATCAGAAAGGATGGGGCGATAAGGGCGATTGCCAGAATTTCAATACCATTCTTTCTCAGATCGAAAAAACCTATTCCGATCTTAGCGCGCCCCCGATTTTTGTCCTGAGCAAATTCTGGCAGGAAGAGGGCAAACTGCTGACCACAATCAACCGGGCATTCTCCGTGTTCCATAATCCGCTGAATGCATCCCGTTACTATAACCAGGAAGAAATTGAAACCGCTGTTAGAAATGCGACCATCCTCGACGAGAACGCAAGCCCCAACATATCCACCCTGCGCGAAGAGCGGACATACATCGCCAACGAAATTCTAAAAAACCGCGCCATGCGATACAATTCCACTTCTCCTGTTGATGTGGTACTCCAGGTCGCCGTCCCAGACGAGAAAACCCGCGCATATAAGGTTCTGGAACTGTCCGAAGAGGATGACGAATACCTAAAAGAATATGGTCTGACATATCAGGAAACGACCATCGGTAATCATCACATCGTTGTTGTCCCCCAGTCCGTTATGGGTATGACCGATGCGGCCAGAACCGCAACAGCAGCTATCCTAGCCTTTAAGCCCCGGCTAATCGTCATGACCGGAATCTGTGCAGGTAACAAAGACAAGACAAAATTGGGAGAGCTGGTCGTTGCAAGCCAAACATTTGATTACGCTGCTGGCAAATTGCAGCCGGACTACTGGGCGCACAGACCCAATCCGTTTAAGATTGATGCTAGCCTGGACGCCTTTGTGAATACCACTTGGGTCAACAACTCCAAGCATATATATGCAGATATCGATGATGCCTTCAATGGAGAGGCGCTGAATCCCCAGAAAATCCATTTTACTGCCATGGCTTCCGGTCCTTGGGTCGTGGATAATTCTTCTGTTTTTACTGAAATTACAAAGACAATTGCCAGCGACTGCTATACATTGGATATGGAAGCATATGGTGTTGCAACCGCTGCCAACACGCTCCGCGTCCCCTGGCTCATCATTAAGAGCGTTCAGGATTACGCTGACGGCAAAAAGAATGCGACTGAAACGAAATCCCGCGCTTATGCGGCATTCTCCAGCACGTTTCTCTTAAAAAAATATCTGGACAAAATTATGAAATTTCTCAAGTGATTTCTCTTTCTGCTTGTGTCCTGTAGCGACACTATCTTGTTGCAAATCTATTGAGCGTATAGCTCTTCCCTATACATCGTTTGTAGGTGAAATGCTTTTTCCCACTTTATGTTCCACCCCTATAATCATCTTGAGCTATGACACAGCATTCAGCAGTAAAACAGCCGTGAGAGCGTATTTTCGAGCAGCAATGCGCACTGTATACCCAAAATTTGTATGCATTTTTAGATTTATGATGTTCCTCACAATATGGCCGATTGTTTAACATCTATGGATTCTATTATTATTCAGTTACGGCTAACAGGTAGGACGGTATGCCGCCACGCACCACCTAACAATACTCATAAAACAATTAAAACCCTTCCAGATGCCAGCAGCACCGATCCGTGATTAGACCGGTGCTGCTGTATTATTCCGCTGTCAGTTCTGCCTGTAACAGAACGCCAATCTTGATCCCCTCGATGAAGCCAGATCGCTCGTGATCCCGGCAGAGCCTGCACACTGGGTAGATGATTCTGTCCATCTCTCGCAGCTCCATGCCGTTCATTAGGCGGTAGAGTTCATTGAAGTCTGCCTTTATCTGCTCGTTATCGTATGGATTACTTTCGTTGTGGCATTCATAGAGCATGGTCAGAACAGACTCACCATCCCCATAGTTGGGTGGTTTCGATTGGATATAGGCTTTCAGTTTCTCAAAATAGGAATTCATAGATAGCATACCTCCTTCATAATTTGTGGTATGTTAGCTTAGAAATCTATGAATTGCAAGTTCTTTTTTCTCAACCCAGGATGCGAAAGAAATCCCTTGCAAATAAAACCCTTCGACATAATTCGCACATTTGTTCTTGATAAAATTTTAGAAATTTGTTATAATCATTCCATCATTAGATGGGTCACAACCCCTACTGAAAAAACTTATGGTGTCGACGAGGTGCGCAGAGATGCGGCCTCCGCCTTTCTGGTCCGCTCCAAGACGCAGAAAGTAATGCAGTAAGATGCTCTGCTATTTCGGCCCATGCCTGTGCACTTCCTACACAGAAAGGAAGGCATAGTGAAAAGCATCAACTATTTCGGTCAACAAATTACCGTAACCGATGAAGTCGCGGAATTCTTGGAGCAGGATCGGCTGCGCAATGCAGCTCTTCTGAAGCAAGAGAAGCGCCATGTGGACTATGTAGGTTTCGACATTGCGTCGGTGCCAGATCTGTTCACAGATGAACCTTCTGATCCTACATTCGAACGCGCCTTTCGTAATATTCGAAAGCAGGCTTTGCGAAACGCCTGGGTGACTTTATCTGATGATGATCGCAAACTGCTCTGCCTTTATTACTATCATGAACTTTCCATGGAGGAAATCGGCGAGAAGTACGGCGTAACCAAAATGGCGATCTCAAAACGGTTACGGAAATTACATGACCGTCTGCGGAGTCTTATTGAGAAATAAGGCTCCGCATTTTTATTTATTTTTCCTTCAAAAACTGGTTTACAAATCTTCTGCGAGTGTCCTATATAGTGAAACCCAAAAATTATTTCATGAGGAGGTTACTATTTGAGAACAAGCAAGTACAAAAACTATGAGGACTTACCGCTGATGCTTTCTGTGCCTGAGGTAGGTGAAGTGCTGGGGATCTCCAGAGCTGGGGCGTACGAATTGGTTCGCTCCGCTGGGTTTCCCCACATCAAAATCGGTAACCGGATTGTGGTTCCCAGGGACAAATTCATCGCATGGATCGATAAAAGTTCGGAGGTGGACGAATGAAAAAGTGGAAGAAGCCAACGAAAAACTTTTACATGATGCCCAATAATGTGTTCAGCCTGAACCTCGATCCGTTTGAATTTATGATCCTGTCGTACATGGTACGCCGGATGAATGGGGAGAGTGAATGCTGGCCCAGCTTCAAAACTATGAGCATTGACTTGGGTATTTCTGTCAGCACTCTGGAGGATCGCATCGCAAAGCTGGAGAAGCGGAAACTGATTTCTGTTCGGAAGTACACCGGCAGCGGAAAGCACCGAAACAATGTGTGCACGCTCTGGTCGTTGGCGAACCCGGAGGTCTATCAAACCCACGATGCAGTTGAAACAGATGGCCTGCCTCTTTCCATCACATAGCTTTCACCCCCTGTGAAGGCGGTGTTGCCCCTGTGTGGACTTTTCTATAAAAGCTGGAACAAGTCCCCACACCAACGAAAAAACCTCCGTGAAGGACAATTTCCCAGACTTTGGTCTGGGGCTAGCATTGCGTTTGGCTAGTCGCCTTACGCAGAGTTTCCGGGCAGTTGCCCAGACCCACTTCAGAGGTAAATTACTTCAGTATAATGCACAAAAGAGACCGACCTCGTTCTTGCGAACGAGGTGCAGGAATAAGGGCGGGGGTCAATTTCCCCGCCCAGTCCCCACCGTCCGGCAATGCCGGGTGGTTTTCTCTTAGAGCCGCAAGCACTTTTTGAAACCGTTGTCTACATTGCCAGGAGGGGTCGATTTTAGCCCTCAAAATGGGCAAAGGCGTCTGAAAACAAGGTTTCCTTACAGCCGCAACAGGTTTTGCGGGGGTCAATTTCAAATATTGCCAAATTCGCAGCATTTGGTGGGTTTGGTGAATAGCTATTTCAAAAATTCTGTGATACTGTGTGTCACTACAAAGGAGGTGCTAATTGTGGCAAAGAAACGAGCAAATGGAGAAGGCAACATTCGTAAAAGAAAAGACGGTCGCTGGGAAGGTCGGTACACCGCGGGTCATGACCCAGTCACCGGCAAGCAAATCTTCAAGAATGTCCTTGGTAAAACCCAGACAGAGGTCAAAGAAAAACTGGCAAAGGCACTGGTAGAAGCAGGACAGGTGGACTTCACGAAGTCAGGTCAATACACGGTCGGCACTTGGATGGATGCCTGGTTTGAAAATGTGGCGAAGATCAAAGTCAGACCTTCGAGTCATCAAACATACAAGGGCTACATCGACAATCACATCAAGCCGAGCATCGGCAACATCCCCCTGGAAAAGCTGACCACCATGGACTTGCAGAAGCTCTACCGGAAGCTGCTGACCAAGGGCAGAGTGGAACGGACCGAGTCCAAGGAACAGCCGAAAGGCTTGTCGGCAAAGACAGTGCGGAATATCAATCAGGTGATCTCTTCTGCGATGGACCTTGCGGTAGCACAGAAGATTATCCTGGCCAATCCCACCAATGCCTGTGAGCTTCCCAAGGTAGAACACAAGGAAATGCAGACGGTGCCTGCTGAGCAGCTCAGTGCGTTTCTGGAAGAAGCCAAGCGCAGCGGTGTCTACGAAATGTACTACATCGAACTGGCAACCGGCCTGCGGCGGGGAGAACTGCTGGGACTCAAGTGGAGTGATATTGACTGGAAGAACGGTGTCATCAAGGTCAGACGGCAGGTGGCGAGAGTGGATGGTCAGATCGTGGAAGCACCGCTGAAAACCAAGAACTCCTACCGGGCGGTAAGCATCTCGCCCCAGGCAATTGAAGTCCTGCGGGAGCAGAAACGGAAAACCAATGACACCTATGTGTTTCCCTCTCCCAATGGCGGCCCTATCTCCCCGGACAGTGTGAACAATATGCTGAAGCGTGTGTTGGAGAGAGCTGGCATCCCGAAGGTTAGATTCCACGACCTCCGTCACACCTTCGCAACCATCGCACTCCAGAACGGCGTGGACATCAAGACGGTGTCCTGCATGCTGGGTCACTTCTCCGCAGGCTTCACTCTGGACACCTACGCCCATGTCACCACCTCGGCACAGAAGGAAGCCGCTCAGACTATTGGTAATGTTCTCGCGGGATGATCCCCATACATAGCCATAGCCCCGCCAATCGGCGGGGCTATCATTGTAGGTTACGCAGTTTTTTCAGTGTAGTACTGAGCCTGGGCGTTCCAGAGCTCGTGGTACTTGCCAGTTGTGTGGACAACCCGTTCGATATGGGTGCCGTACCCAAAACTCTGCCATTCAGAAGGATAGTAGGACCTTTGTGTAGTGAATCACGCTATACTTAATTCCCTCTTGGGACAGTTCTTCCTCTCAATGAATTTATCGAACGCACCTTTGCCAAGCAAAATTTGGAATACTAGCGTAGCGACAGCTACGACAAGGCAATCCGCAATTCTATGTCCAATTTCCAAACTCCGATTTTCACAAGGACGATACCCGGATACATATGGATAAAAACCGCTTCGACGAAGATGGTATCCACCTGGATATCCAAGCATCCGATTTCCATGCGGCAGGTCATCTCAGATTTGTTCCGTTCACGCCGCTGAAATACGACATCTAAGGTTCGTTTCAGTATGTTCCGCTGTTGCAATACCGTAACACCGTTTACAGTACGTAGCACAAAGTAGATAGGACACTATTGGTCAACGGTGTGCTATAATATTCCAGAATGCCATAGGCTATTTGGAAGGCGATAGGGGCCATTCTTTCCCTAAAGGATACATTTGAACCCACTGCAGCGTTCCGAATGGAGCGGTCATTCTGTCCGTTGTGGATATCCCGTTGGGCATTTTTCACTTTACCGGAGTCATAGGTGTAGTTCTGCTTGACGGAATAGAGTACCGCCGTGTCACTTACCTTGGAGTCAACGCGATCAAAATACAGCTCGACGAGATTGCCATCCAGCAGAGCCTGCTTCGCCTGACGGTCCGAAGGAGTACAGCACAGGGCCACCCCCTTTGCACTCCCACAAGCGGTGCCATGAGCCGGACTATCCATGAGCATCCATCTGGCGTGGTCCATTACCGCTTTGGGGAAAATAGGAGTAGTCTATTGGATTATGACTCAACTAATGCAGCTCTTGAGCATGAATATTAAGCTGCGCCTACAACATTACCCATCTTCCCAGGCTACAAAAAGCATATGGCCATTACCGCCGCGTAATAGTTCTGCGTGGGTCAACGTATGGGGCAACAGATTCCTATGTTTCTCACCCGCATCTATCCCCTACAATCCCGCACTTGACCAACACCAGCAATGATTATCTAAATAACTGCCGCTCTTGCTTTAATGTCATTACACCAAGACTGCAATTCTGTCTCAGCATTTCTACAATTTTTCAGATGCTCTAGCAGATGTCTTCTGTTCAGTAGATAGATAAAGCAAAGTATGTCCTTTGCCGTTCTCATTTTCTCGACATCTGAAATAAGACTGAAGAAGCTAAAATCGCTCATTGTCTTTATTTGTTCTTCCTTATGGCTACCTCCGTGGAGAACTAGCCGATACATTAGGTTCTTATAGTAGGAAACATACTCTACTTCTGGCAAGAGGCCAAGGATCTGAGCATCCGTCGAAACAGCTTCAATTCCCTTCTTATACTCAAAAGTAGAAAATGCTTCCAATACCTGACGCATCAAGTTTCCAACAACAAGCTCGTACTCATTGGCTTGCCCCGAAGCATATTTGTAAATAACCTCGACAATCTCAGTATACTCTTGACGACTGTTATAGGAAAACTGTTTTAGAGTACCCTCACGAATCTCAAAGCGATTAAACTTCGGACCATGTGGATAGCCCCTTTGTTTGCATGCATCCATCACTTCTTCTAGGACCTTATGGAGATCATAAAATGTCTTTAGATCATGAGTCATCACGAGTGCTCGTGTGTTTTGATTTCCTTCTAAAAATACACCCAGTTTATATTTTATAAACGATAATATTCCTATTCTATTTTCAACATCATAACTAGAAACTGGATCATCAATAATGAGCAGGTATTCTTCCTTGTGTGCATTTTTTCTTCCTTGCCCTCAAGAATACTTGTAAAGAAATAACACAATCCAATATTGTTGCGCTCACCGACCGATACATCACAAGGCTTTACATTTTTCCCGTGTGACAGAAGTTTATACTCCCCATCGACATATTCAATTTTGAGTCTATCGTCAGCAAAGAAGATATATTTCATGCACGCATTGATGGAATCAATAGCAAGACGTACATTTTTCCTCCGCGCTTCCAAATCTTCAACTTCTTTTTTCTTAGTATCATATGCTGTCTTAACCGTGTCATACAACCTCTTCGCCACAGCACACGCTTCCTCTTGTCTTGCCAATTGTGCAGCCAGATCTACAACATCATAGTAGGCGATTTCACCATTTATTCTATTCAACTCCGCAATGATAATAGGAGAATTCAGGCTAAAACAAAATGGATGCCTCCCTCTAAATTCAGGGAAGCATCCATGATGGTTAGCTAATTGTTCAATTCAAATGACAGTGTCCAGAAAACTGGGTACATATCACTTTTCTCCCGGTGTATTAATAATGAATCATAATCAAAAGGCACAAACTACTTATGCACTTTCCAGCAACTTGCCGTCCTTCATGCGGATGGCGATGTCGGCGGCTTCGGCAACTGCCGGGTCGTGGGTGACGATGATGACGCAGCGGTTTTCCTCGTGGGCAAGCTGCTGCAGGATTTTCACGATGTTTTGGCTGTTCTACTGTCCAGGTTGCCGGTGGGCTCGTCCGCCAGGACGATCTCATTGCCGGATACCAGGGTACGGGCAATGGCAACACGCTGCTGCTCACCGCCGGAGAGCATATTGGGCATACGCTTGAACTGATCTTCCGTCAAGCCAACTTTCAGAAGCATTTCTTTGGCAAGCA
>JAZNLC010000256.1:0-1757 GCA_045578895.1 Faecousia sp.
CCACGATAAGGACGGCTATGCCAACTGCTATGAATTGGATTGTGACGGCCTGCGCATTTTAGATTTGAATGATCCGCAATACTGCATTCTGCACTGGCTGGCAGTACTGCTTGAAAACCGGGAGTTTGATGTGCCCTCCGCTCTGGCTCTGGAAGCAAAGGAGTACATCCTGAAGAACTTCGCTGTTGACTATAAGGACTATGATGCCATTATTGGATACCGGGCAGACGACAGCTACTTTTCCTTTGCCCAGGACTTTATCAACGGTACTATTTCCTATCGGCAGCTGAACAATGCTATGCATTTGGGCAAGCTAGGTCAGCAGTTCGTGCTGAAGAGCAAAAAGGCATTTGACCGGATCCGCTTTATCGGCGCCGAAGTTGCTGAACGGGAGGAATGGTACGCAAAACAGCAGTCCCGAGATCAAAAGGCTCGGCGGCAGTACTTTGATGTGGAACGCTTTAAGCGCCAGCGTGGGGATCTGTACATCATGCAGATCATGGATGAGGAGATGAAGCCAAATGATCCGCGCTTATCATAAGGTTTATTTGGAAAAGGCCCGTAACAATTTGGGCCGTATGCTGGACTTTGCCACCTATGACTTGGGCTATGATCCGTGCACCTTTTTTGATTTGTTTATGAACTCCGGCTTGGCAAAGCGGTTTGAAAAGGGTGAGTTTCATGTGACTGTTGGAATGTCCGGCGTAGAGCTAGCATACCGGGTTTTGGAGCTGACCAAGCATCAGGTAGAGGATCCGCAGCCCAGGTATACGGCAGACAGAAGCCCGGAATACTGGGCGGGCTGGGCACTAGCGTATTACCAGTGGGAGACCGCTATGTCATTCCTGGATATTCTGGAATGTGTTCCCCTGGATGATATCATTCGTATGTACTCGCCCTATCACGAAATGGATATCCGCCAGTTCTGTGACCGGATGAACGAGCTGTACCGCGCTGCCAATCCGGAGACAAAACTGAAACAGCTTCGTCAGCGGGCGGGAATGAGCCAGAGTGAACTGGCAGAACAGTCCGGCGTTCCGGTGCGAACGATCCAACAATACGAACAGCGGCAAAAGAGCATCAACAAAGCACAGGCCGAGTATCTGATGATGCTGGCAAATGCATTGCACTGCAAAGCAGAAGATTTAATAGAACCTATTGAATGAAATAACACGATATGAAACTGCGCGTCAGATGATAACATCTGACGCGTATTTTTGTCACAAAAAGTTTCCATTTTGGAGAGAAAAAAGTCAGGTGTACCCCTTGACTTTTTGATCGAAAATTCTTATTACTTAAGTGTAGGGTATAAAATAGCCTTTGGCAGATTTGGTGGTTTTCTTGCCATAAGCAGCTATGATATTTATCTTATAATTCACTTTTGAAAGGATGTGAAAGTGATGATCGTTGAAGCAATTGATAAGCGGACAGGCAGGACCGTTCGGGCTGAAGATGCGTATTCCGGACAGCGCCTTAAATGTCCGTACTGCGGTGTGGATGTGCACCCTGTGCTGGGAGTTGAGACGCCGTTCTACCGTTGCTATGAAGGCGGAAAGCATACGAATTGCATTTGTAAGCAGTTGGACAGAACTAACAGAGTATATGATCCCCAATTAACGGATATTTCGCAGCTGTTTGACAATCTGTTTCACCCGGTACGCGAAAAGGAAGACCCCTCTTGGGAGTTTGATGAGGATGAGGGCCTTGTTGAGCCTGACATGGAGGACGAAGACCTGTATGGTGACGAATCCGAGTAT
>JAZNLC010000257.1:0-16869 GCA_045578895.1 Faecousia sp.
ATGGCAACTTTATTTTTCAATCTCATAAGATGTACCTCCTTGTTCCTTTTGTAGCTTTATTATATCCATCCAATGCATTTGATTCCGTGATAACATCACATATCTGTCCTTTGTTTTTATCTTTACAATCCATGTCACCGCTTGCTATAATGGCAATATATGACAATTGGTTTTCTAACCGGAAAGGATCTGTGAAGTTGAAAATTGTAAAATCCCTTTTGTGTTGTTTTTCCGTGCTTGCAATGTTAACATTTACCGCCTGCGCCGATTCGGGTATGAATGCTCACGCCGACATGCCGGTGTCTTCTTCGGAAGCCGCCACGCCTGTTGCGACGACCACGATCGCACCTGCTATTGAAACAGTAACCGCTCCACCCACTTCGGAAGCAACCGCTCCACCCTCTACGGAAACGACCGCTCCACCCTCTGCGGAAACGACCGCTCCACCCTCTGCGGAAGCGACCGCTCCACCCACTACGGAAACGACCGCTCCACCCTCTACGGAAACGACCGCTCCACCCTCTACGGAAGCGACCGCTCCACCCACTTCGGAAGTAACCGCTCCACCCTCTACGGAAGCAACCGCTCCCCCTGCCGAAAGCAGCGGCAGAGACTACATATTAAATAACAACACAATGAAGTTCCATTTCCCATCCTGTGGCAGTACGGATAAAATCAAGCCGGAAAATAAGGCATATTTTACTGGCACAAGAGATGAATTGATCGCGAAGGGATATTCCCCCTGCGGAAACTGTCACCCGTAACCGGCAGAGGCTCGTCCATCCGCGAGCCTCTGTTTACCATTTGACCGTGCCTGGTTTCTTTCAGAATTTGACAGAATCCATCCCATGTGGTACACTGAAAAGAGCATTTTTTACCTTGGAGGAGCTGCGATGAAAGAAGTATTTATCAGCTACAGTTCTATTGATATGACATCTGCGGAAACCGTGCGCAATGTTTTGGAAAAAAACGGATTATCCTGCTGGATGGCTCCCAGAGATATTCCAGGCGGCTCCAATTACACCAAGGAGATCCCGGGTGCCATTCGGGGCTGCAAGGCATTTGTACTGATCCTATCCGAAAACGCTCAGAATTCTCACTGGGTTTTGAAGGAACTGGATTCCGCTGTCAATTGCGGCAAGGTCATTCTTCCTTTTATGGTAGAAGACTGCGCGTTAAATGACGAATTCAACTTTCTGCTGACGGGCGCACAGCGCTACGCTGCTTATCAGAAAAAAGCGGAAGCCCTGGAAATCCTCATTGGCAGGATCCGCAACATTTTGGACACCTCCGGCAGCTGCAGCCCGGAAGAAGCCGCTCCCCAGCCGGAGCCAGCCCCCGTACCAAAGCCGGAGATTAAAAAAGAAGCGCATTTCAAAAAAGCGCCTGCCGTGTATTTCACGGAAGCTGTTTGTACAGCCTGCGGCAGCGCTGACCTGAAGCCGCTGCCTAAGCGGCTCAAGCGCCAGGGTATCAAAGAGCTTGCTACGCTGCTGTTAATCCCCCTGATGGGCATTGTCTGCAGTTTCACCGTAACGGTTCTGTGCGCCATGTTCCTCCCCTACGAAGCAATCAGCATTGTACTTTTTGCCAGTTTGATCGCAGGCTGCATTTGGGGCAGCGCTATTTCCCGAAAGGCAGTGCAGCGCGGCCGCATCCGCAATCATATCCGCTCTACCTGCTACCGCTGCAAGGCTTGTGACAAAGTATTCCGCTATGACGAAGCTTTAGACCTTTAACAGGAAAAGGCTTGGCCCTCCGGCCAAGCCTTTTTGTTATGAAAAAGTTGTTACCCAATCAACCCATACCCCACGCTGGCACTGACTCCATATACGATCACCGGGACGGCGATGGGGAGCGATGGGAGCGCTGCCGATGGCAGAGTAGGCGACCTGAGTGAGCGGCCACGGCCGGCAGATGAAGCAGCCGCGCCGACGCCCAAGAGGAAGCCCTATGCTTGTGTGCAAGCGGGACGCAGTATTGATATCAAAAAACTTCATCCGACAACGGAATGGATGTTGCAGCACCTTGACGCGACACGGTGATTGAGGAGGCCTTTGCCGCACGGTTTAACGAACTGGCCACATCCTTTCCACTTGCTAAAGATGCAATAAAATAACCGGTAAAAGTATCGCCCGCGGCGGTAGTATCCACCGTATCGACTTTATAAATAGGCTGTTCGATATAGGTATCAGCATTTACAAATACACTACCGTCTTTACCCAGTGTGAGAATCAAGTTGCTATCAGGAAACCGCTTTACGAAATGGTTCGCCATCTCTTTGGGATCGTTGCTGCCTAAAAGTTCCGCACCCTCTATTTCGTTGCAGAACCACCATTTCACATAAGAAAGCGGCAATGATTTGAGATCCGCATGGAACGGCGAGGGATTAAACACGATCTGCATTTGCTTTTGGTGTGCAATCTCAAAAGCAGCATCCAGACCGCTGATCTCATTTTGTAGTAAGATCATATCGCCTTTCTCTGCGTCAAAAAGGAACTTTTCTATGTATGCCTTGTCCACACAGTGATTCGTTCCCGGAAACAGCAGGATACAGTTTTGACCGTTTTTGTCCACCTGAATGATCGTGTGGCCGCAGTTTCCGGATACCTTTTCGATTCTGTCGGTGTCAACTCCGGCTTTTGACAGGGCTTCCATCAAAAGATCGCCGTTATCTCCAATGACTGTTCCGTGAATGACCTCTGCGCCGGCCTTCGCCAACGCTACCGACTGATTGAGCCCTTTCCCTCCCGGAAAAACAGACATGCTTGTGGAGGACAACGTTTCTCCTGCAGTAACAAAATGCTCCACCGTATAAACATAATCCATGTTCAAAGATCCAAGGTTATATATTTTCATTTTACTCACCTAACACTCTGAATAAATCTTCAAACAGCACATCTCTGTTGATTTCATACACATACCTGATAAAATGTCTGCCTTCGTTACGAGCATACTGTTTGTCGTATTCCGGAATGGGACTTGGAATCAACCTGTCTTTCATAAACCGGGATTCCTCGTTCAAAAGCCATGCCACGGCGGTAACATCCCAGATGACCCTTGTCCACGGTTTCCCTGCCGCATAGGATTCCGCTTCTTTGATCGTGTTCTCACAGAGATAATCACACAGGGCATTTCTTCCTTTCAGCCAGTGCTGTAATTCATATTTTGAGGATGCAAAACAATCCACAACACCTTTGCAGGGCAACTGCACCACAGGGATCCCACAGCCGAAAACGATCCTTGCAGCAGCAATGTCCTGCTTCATATTAAATTCTGAAGCCGCGGAGGATATGTGCGTCCCATGGCCGCCCAGCCATATCACAACACAGTTTTCTTTCATTGCGGGGTTTTTCAGGATCGCCGACGCAACATTTGTAATTGCTCCGATGGCGACAATATAAAGGGGCTTTTCGGGCGAATACTTCTTGGCGAGATCTGCCATAAACGCCGCTGCCTCTGATTCAACCGGCGTTGTTTCATTCAACATAAAACTTTCCGAACCCTGAAAGACGATTTCTTTCAATTCCTCTTTCCCTGCCAGATCCAGCAATTTCAAAATTTCGTCATAGCTTTTATACATGCCATCGGCTGCGGAAACCGATTTCGCATTTAAGAACGGCGCTGCGCAAATCCCTTTTACACATAATTTCTGTGTAGATTTGATCATATAACAAATAGCAAATTGATCGTCGATCTCATTATACGCATCCGTATCCAGCACGACATCGATTTTCCCTTGCGGAACGGATAAATTCTTAAAAAACTGCTCTTGTGTCATACCAGCGCCTCCTTTTTGAAAAATCATACACCACAAGAAACTGCAGTAATATATTAATGTGGCTTTCTTTTTATATGAATTGGTTTTCTTGAAGAACAGTTATAGATATGTTATACTTATAAAAACAACATCTACGAGGTGTAATATGCAGGATTTACGGTTTGTTACAATTTGGGAGGCAAAACGCACCTCAAATTCTCATGTCAAGTATCACTCCCATAAATATCACGAATTGGTCTATTACGCTTCCGGTAACGGAAAAACCGAAATAAACTGCAAAGCTTTTGCGTTCTCCGAGCATTGCTTCGCAATTATTCCCCGCCATACCGAGCATAATGAAACGCACCTCGTCGACGCTGAAGTGATTTGCCTTGGTTTTTTTGCTGATGATGACTTACCTTTTGGATTCTTCACGGATCCAAATCATACCATTTACAAAATCCTGAAAGAGTTGCTCAACGAGGTAAAAAATCAAAAATACGGTTATGCAGCTATGCTCACAATCAAGCTCCACGAACTTCTGCTGCATATCATTCGCATTGAAAACAGCACTGCCGCTACCAAAAACTTTGCGTACATTATTCACTATATCCGCGAGAATTATCATGAGCATATCAACTTGTCCGATTGTGCCAGGCAGCTTAATATAAGTTATGACTATTTTCAGCACAAGTTCAAAGCACTCACCGGGTATTCACCACAGCAATTCTTAATTGAGCAACGTTTGCTTGCCTGTCTGGAAATGCTGAAGAAGAGCGATTTAAATTGCACTGAAATTGCATACAGATGCGGTTTTTGCACATCCGCACAGTTTTCAGCTCTATTTAAAAAGCGATACGGCATAACGCCGTTGCAGTATAAAAAACAGCATATGTAAAGGGCTTGCCTATTGGCAACCCCTTTATTCAGTGAGCGCAAGTCCCCGCCCTAAAATTAGAATAATGTTGTTATCCAATAGAAAAGTCCATAAACTATACTGGCACTCACGCCATACACGATCACAGGTCCCGCTATCGTAAACATCTTTGCGCTGACGCCGAGAATGAAGCCTTCGGTTTTGAATTCCACGGCTGGGGCGGCAATGGCGTTGGCAAAGCCGGTGATGGGTACCAGTGTGCCGGCACCGGCATGTTTCGCGATGTTATCATAAAGGCTCAAACCGGTCAGCAATGCGGAAAGTACCACCAGGGTCATGGAAGTCGCCGTGCCCGCCGCCTCCTTATCCAATTCCAACGCTGTGTAGCCATTCATAATCAGCTGTCCCAAGGCACAGATCAGGCCACCGATCCAAAAAGCATTCAGGCAGTCTTTCCAAAGGGGCGATTTCGGTGCCAACTCCCCTACCAAACGCTCATACTGTCTTTCCGTCATATCGATCCCTCCGAAAGTAGGGTCTGCAATTTTGACGGAATTATACACAGATCCAGGAAAAACCGCCGCAGAGCATTCTCTGCGGCGGTATCGTTATTACTCAATCGCGTTTTCTTTTTTGTATTTTTCCCAGTTATGGATATAAAGCTCATTCTGTGCCAACCAATCCGCTACATTCCGGGCATCGCTGCTGACCCGAATGGAACGGTACCGAGTCATATCATCAGAAAGATCATAGCGAAGCTCGATCCAAAACTGATAGTCGGCATGGTTGGTATAATTCCAATCCTGACCCATATTGCCCGCGTTGGCATCGGCAATGATGGCGCTCAGCAAAGAATGGATCTCAGCAGAGTCGGTGATCTTAATATCTGCTTCCGGGATCTCAATCAGATGCGGCTTTATTTCCGTATAGAACTCACCCAAAACCGTTTCCGGGCTGCTCATATAGGATTTCAGCAGGCGGCCCGCTTCGGTTTCATGATTGATGTAGTATTCCCGCTTCCGCTGGGACCCGTCTTTCATGGTGTAGGTGATAAAGACTCTGACATCCGGCTCCCCATCACTGCCTTCCAGGCGGTTCTCAATAGCGTGGCGGTGGATCATCAGCACATCTTCGATCTGCGCCCGGTCTTTCATTTTCCAAAGCTCACCGTCACTGTAGTAGCTGCTGCCGCCTGTACTCAAGGAAACATTTTGGATCCGTCCGGCTTTGGGGATCCAACTGGCGATGCCCAGCAGATCGACACGGATTGCCAAAAAGCTCAGGCTGAATGCCAGGATAAAGATAAAGAAGCCCAAGAAGGTTCGCTTGTTGAATATCCGAACCGTACGCTCCAGCAGCATCCTGCCGGTGAAGTAACCGATCACAAAGCCAAGGATCAGGAAGAAATAGCTTTCTTCACCGATGAACAGTGAGAAAAAGGCATTGCAGCAGGCACCGCCGCAGAGGGTATAGATCACCAGGAAAACAGGAGACAGCCAGCGGATGGTGACAAAATCTCCGGCGCATTCCAAATTCCGCTTCCGGTAGGCAATCAGCGACAGAGCCAGCAAGCCCACCGCAATGCCGGTACAGATGCCCAGATATCCCCAGCCTTCTCCCACATACCACCGGGCAAAAGCATAGCCGCCCAGCTTTTCCACTTCCACATACTGCTTCTCGGCAAACATATTGACCACCGGGCAAAGAACACGGAAGATATCCTCCCGGATAATGACACCGTACATCAGCGGTGCGTAAAGCGTCTCCACCAGCCAGTAAGCGATCAGGGAAAAGCCGTTGAGAATGATGTACACCAGTGCCATGGCGAAGCGGTTGCCCACGCAGTAGGCAGCCAGCACAGCGCTGCTGAAAAAGAACAGATACTGCAGTGTTACCGCAGCCAGCCACAAAAACGGTACCGCCATCAGCTCCTGCGTCAGGGGCAGGCAGATGATGGCAAAAGCAGTGTTGGGAATCAGAGAGAAAAGCAAGCCGCTTATTACATGCGTCACAAACCATTCTTCCCGTCGCAAAGGCATGGCATGGAGGGCATTGCACATGCGGCTGTTATACAGGTCACCAAACAAAAGCTGCGCGCAGACCAATGCATAACAGAAATTGACGATAGCAAAGGGCATAATGCTGTCAGCAATGTTGCTGGCAAAGTAGAAGCTATTATTATCAATGGCCATTAAAACCATGATCATCAGCAAAAACGCGCTGTACAATGCCCATACAGGAGCAAAGCGGGTGATGTTTTTCTTAAAAACCGTACCGTTAAAGAACGATGTTCTTGACTTCATAGTCTACACCTCCCAGCTCATAAATAAATATCTCCTCCAAAGAAAGAGGCAGTACATCAAAATAGGCAGGGTTTGCGGCTTTCACCCGGGCTTCGATCTCTTCGGCACTGCCACGAACCACCAGCGTCTGCAACCGGCCGGAGTTACTTTCGTGAAGCACATCCAGTTCCTTGGGCACATCGCCTACGATCTGCAGCTTGTGGGTGGCACCCTGCATATCCGCAAGGCTCTTTTCCAGCAGCATCCTGCCGTGATCCATGATGCCCACATGGTCGCAGATATCTTCCAGCTCACGAAGATTGTGAGAAGAGATCAGTACCGTAGTCTCCCGCTGGGCAACATCCGAAAGGAGCAGGCTCCATACTTGCCGCCGCATAACAGGATCCAGGCCGTCTACCGGCTCATCCAAAACCAGCATATCCGGCCGGGTACAGATGCTCAGGTGGAACGCTGCCTGCTTCTGCATGCCCTTGGAAAAACGGCGAATAGGGCTCTTTTTAGGCAGCTGAAATATCTCGTACAGCCGGTGGAACAGCACATCATCAAACCGGGGATACATACCCTTATAGTAGCTGTGCATATCCTCCAGCGTAGCAGAAGGGAAGAAGAAAATGTCATCGGGAATGGAGCCTATGCGGGTCTTGACCTCAGGATTCTCGAATACCGGCTGGCCATCAAAGGTAACACTGCCGCTGTCCGGGCGGTAAACGCCTACCGCATGGCGGATCGCAGTCGATTTGCCGGCACCGTTGGGACCTACCAAACCGTAGACCGCGCCCTTGGGAACCGTCATAGTAAGATCGTCCAAGGCTTTGAATCCACCAAAGCTCTTGGTGATATTCCGAAATTCAAGCATTGTTTTTCCCTCCTTGCTCCAATCGCTCGATCAGCGATTCTACAGTAGCGCCGGAAGCCAGCAGCGCCGCCGTCACCTTATCGAACTGCTGCAGCAGTTCCTGCTGCGCCTGCACCGCTTCCCCGGGAATTCCGCAGACAAAGCAGCCTTTTCCGGGAACGGTTGCGATCCAGCCGGCCATTTCCAACTCCCGGTAGGCCCGCTGGATGGTATTGGGATTGATGGCCAGCTGGCTGGCCAGATCCCGGACACTGGGCAGCTTATCGCCGTTTTGCAGGATTCCCGCTGCGATCTGGCTGCGGTAAGTGTCGATGATCTGGGCATAGATCGGCCGCGCATCCCGGTAATCCAAATTTACCATAGGCATCCCTCCGTATGAATTGTATTAACTGTATTAGTACAGTTATTGTATACGATTGGTCTGCTTTTGTCAAGACAGTAAAAGGCCCATCCGATTGGATGGGCCTTTGGTCATCAGTTTTGCAGTGTGTCCAATGCGTTGTGGGCAGCATCCTGCTCTGCCCGCTTTTTGCTTCTGCCGATACCGGAACCTATAGGCATTCCGTTCAGAGATACCTGCACCCGGAACTCCTTGTCATGGTCAGGGCCGGATTCTCCAATCAGCTCGTAGGTCAGAATCTGATCTTTCTTCTGCTGCACCAGTTCCTGGAGCGCCGTCTTATAGTCGGCATTGTGCAGCTGCTTTACCGGTACCTCTGTCAAAATATACTTTGTGATAAAGCTCCTTGCCGCCTCCATGCCACCGTCCAGGAAGCAGGCTGCAATGACAGACTCCACCGCATCCGCCAAAATGGATGCGCGCTTTCTGCCGCCAAACCGTTCCTCACCGTGGCCCAGCAGCAGATGCTCGCCCAAGCCGATCTTATCCGCCACCGCAGCCAGGCTGGTCTCGCAGACCATATCCGCCCGCATGCGGGTCAATTCTCCCTCAGGGCGGTTGGGGAAGTTGCGGTACAAATACTCCGCGACTGCCATGCCCAAAATGGAGTCACCCAAGAATTCCAGCCGCTCATTGCTTTTCAGGCTGTCATGCCAGCGCTCGTTGGCATAAGACGAATGGGTCAGGGCATTTTGCAGCAGAGATATATTTTGGAATCGGTAGCCAATGGCTGCTTCCAGATCCTTAATCATCGCTACCAGTCTCCTTCATGCTGCTGAGCATCTGTTCCAGCTCAGCGGTTATGTCGCTGTTTACCGCCTCCATTGCCTGATGTACCGCGTTGCGGAAAGCCAGCGCGTCGGAAGAGCCATGGGCCTTGATTACCGGCTTGCGGATACCCAAAAACGGTGTACCACCGATCTCACGGTAGTCCAGCAGTTTCTTGAACGCCTTGATATCTTTCATCACCAGCAGTGCAGCCATCTTGCTGAGCAGGTTCTTCTTGAACATTTTGGACATCAGGCTGCCCATAAACATGGCCGTGCCTTCAATGGACTTCAGCAGCACATTGCCCGCAAAGCCATCACAAACCACCACATCCACTTCGCCCATAGGCACATCCCGGCCTTCCACATTGCCAACAAAGTTGATCAGGCCCTTTTCGCCCGCGTCCTTCAAAAGGGCGTAGGCCTCCTTCTGCAAGGGAGTACCCTTGGTATCCTCGGTACCGATATTCAGCAGGCCGATTTTCGGATTCTCCACACCCAGGTTTTTCTTGGCATACAGAGAGCCTACCAGGCCAAACTGCAGCAAAAATTCCGGTGTGCATTCGGCATTGGCGCCGCAATCTACAATAATGGTTTTGCCGCCTGCCTTATTGGGCATGGCTGGGCCCATAGCCGCACGGCGGATACCCTTAACACGCTTAACGAGCAAGGTAGCACCGGTGAGCAATGCACCGGTAGAACCGGCGGAGATAAAAGCATCGCCCTGACCGTCGGAGAGCATCTTCAGGCCCATGACCATAGAGGAGTTTGGCTTCTGCCGAATCACCCGGGCGGGGTCATCGTGCATATCCACCACATCATCGGCATTGGCGATTTCAATGCCTGCAGGCAGTGTGTCAATACCGTTGCTGCGCAGCACTTCCAAAATCGCTTCGCCACGGCCGACCAGAGTGATCTCCGCACCAAAGTCCTTGGCAGCCTGCACGGCGCCCATTACGGGAGCCAGGGGCGCGTTGTCGCCGCCCATTGCGTCCAAAATAATTCTCATAGCCGCACCTCTCTCTTTAAAAACCCTTGGCGACCATTTCGTCGATGATCGCAAGGGATCGATTGGCAATTGCCAGATTCTTCTCAGCCTTTTTGCGGATTCGCTGTTCCAAAGGCGCGATAATGCTGAAGTTCACATTCATCGGCTGGAAGTCGGTGATCCGCTCATCGCTGACATACATACCCAGCGCGCCGATGGCAGTTGTCTGGGGGAAGTCAGGCAGCTGTCTGCCCTGGACCTTGGCTGCCATAGCAACCGCAGCCAGGAAGCCGGACGCAGCACTTTCCACATAGCCCTCCACGCCGGTCATCTGCCCGGCAAAGGCAACCAACGGATTGCGGCGGTCGGCATAATACCGATCCAGCAGCTTGGGACTTTGGATAAAGGTATTTTGATGCATCACACCGTAGCGGACAAATTCCGCGTTCTTCAGTGCAGGGATCATGGAAAATACCCGCTTCTGCTCACCGAACTTCAGGTGTGTCTGGAAACCCACCAGATTAAATACACTCTTGGCAGCGTTGTCCTGCCGCAGCTGCACCACCGCATAAGGCTCCTTGCCGGTTTTGGGGTCCACCAGGCCAACGGGCTTCAGGGGGCCAAACCGCAGAGTATCAAAGCCACGGCGGGCCATAACTTCCACGGGCATGCAGCCCTCGAACACATTCTTATCCTCAAAGCCATGAACTTCCGCTTCTTCAGCAGTGATCAGTTCATGATAGAATGCTTCATACTCTTCCCGGTTCATGGCGCAGTTGATATAGTCGGCATTGCCACGGTCATAGCGGCTCTGCCACCAGGCCTGGTCCATATCAATGGACTCATAAGTCACCAGCGGGGCGGCAGCATCAAAGAAATGGAGCTGCTCCTCATCCCCAAAGTAGCGGCCGATGGCGGCACTCATGGCATCGGAGGTCAGAGGACCGGTGGCAATGATCACCGGGCCTTCCGGTACTTCGGTGACTTCACCGTAGGATACTGTAATATTGGGATGGTTTTTAATCTTCTGCGTGACCATTTCGGCAAATCCGTGACGGTCAACGGCCAAAGCGCCTCCTGCTTCCACACGGGTAGCCTCCGCGCACTGCAAAATCAAGCTGCCGCAGCGGCGCAGTTCCTCTTTCAGCAGGCCTACGGCATTTTCCAGCCGGTCACCCCGCAGAGAATTGGAACACACCAACTCGGCAAAATTGGCAGTGTGATGCGCAGGACCGGATTTCACCGGACGCATCTCGATCAATTCTACCTGGATATCCCGCTGGGCCAACTGCCATGCAGCCTCGGAGCCTGCCAGCCCCGCGCCTATGACGGTTACTTTACTCATTTCTTTTTCCCCTCTTTTTGGGAAGCGCTCTTCTTGGTCGTCTTCTTCGTTGTCTTCTTTGCAGGTTTCTTATCGTCTCCTGCCGCTTCCTCATCGGTCTTCTTTTTATAATAGCCGCGCTTATCTTCCGGCAGGAAGTTTTGGCAGCTTTCGTTAATGCAGAAAGGCTTCATACGGCCACGGCCGGACTTCTTAAACAAAGTCTGTCCGCAAGCTTCACAATCCTGGGCAGTGGGTACATCCCAGGTCATAAACCCGCACTCGGCACCCCGCTCGCAGCCATAATAGGCAAAGCCGCGCTTGGACTTGCGCTTGAGGATGGTACTGCCGCATTTGGGGCAGCGGCCGGGCATTTTCTCTACAATAGGCTTGGTATTGGTGCATTCCGGCCAGCCGGGGCAGGCCAGGAACTTACCGAAGCGGCCGATCTTGACCACCATGTTCTTACCGCAGATCTCGCAGATCTCCTCCGTGACCTCATCGGGCACTTTCAACCGGGTACCTTCCAGGGCTTTCTCGGCTTCCTGCATTTCCCGGTGGAAATCCTCGTAGAACTCCGCCATCAAGGCTTTCCATTCCTGCTTGCCTTCCTCAACGGCATCCAGGCGCTGCTCCATATTGGCAGTGAATTCCACATCGATGATATCGTTGAACCACTCCAGCATTAACCCGGTAACCACTTCGCCCAAGGCGGTAGGTATCAGGCGCTTGTCGGTTTTATTGACATATTCCCGATCCTGGATGGTAGAAATAATGGCAGCATAGGTAGAAGGTCTGCCCACGCCCTTTTCTTCCATAGCCTTGACCAGGGTCGCTTCGGTGTAACGGGCCGGGGGCTGGGTGAAGTGCTGCTCCTTCTCGATCTTGGAGGCCAGTGCTTTTTCTCCTTCCTGAAGATCCGGCAGCGGAGAACCTACCGCTTCGCCTTCATCATCCCTGCCCTCTTCATAGACAGCGATAAAGCCGGCAAACTTCATGCTCTGATGGCTGCTGCGGAAGGTATGACCTTCGCACTGAGTATCGATAGATACGGTATCAAATACGGCATTGGCCATCTGAGATGCCAGGAAACGGCTCCAGATCAGCTTGTAGAGTCGGTATTGCTCTCTTGTCAGGCTTCCTTGGATCCGCTCGGGATCCAACTCCACATGGGTAGGACGGATGGCTTCGTGAGCATCCTGGGCACCGGCCTTGGTCTTAAACACATGATGCTTGCCGTAATAGTAATCCTTGCCGTAGCGCTGCTTGATAAAGGCGGCAGCTTCATCCATGGCTTCATTGGACAATCGCAGAGAGTCAGTACGCATATAGGTGATCAAGCCGAGGGTTCCCTCGCCTGCCACATCCACACCTTCATACAGCTGCTGGGCAATGGCCATGGTACGCTTGGGGGTCATATTCAGCTTCCGGGAAGCTTCCTGCTGCAAGGTAGAGGTGGTGAACGGAGGCGCAGCCGTGCGTTTTTTATCCGCCCGTTTGACGCTGGTAACGGTAAACTCCTTACCGGTAATATCATCGATGATCTTCTGCACTTCCGCTTCACTGCCCAATTCCCGCTTCTTGGTGTCGCCATGGTAACGGGCCACAAAGCTGCCGGTCTTGCCGATCCGGTTCAAAGTGACATCCAGCGACCAGTATTCCTTGGGAATGAAGGCGCGGATCTCGTTTTCACGATCCACCACCAGGCGGGTAGCCACAGACTGCACCCTGCCTGCGGACAGGCCACGGCGGACCTTTTTCCACAGCAGTGGAGAAAGCTGATAGCCAACGATCCGGTCCAGCACACGGCGGGCCTGCTGGGCATCTACCAGGTTGTAATCGATATCCCGTGGATTGGCGATGGACTCCCTGACCACCCGCTGAGTGATTTCATTAAAAGTAACACGCTTACTTTTGCTGTCCGGCAGCTCCAGCAGTTCCTTCAAATGCCAGGAGATAGCTTCACCTTCCCGGTCCGGGTCAGTTGCGAGATAGACCATATCGGCCTTGTCTGCCAGCTTTTTCAGTTCCGCAATCGTGGATTCCTTGCCTGCTACAGGTACGTACTCAGGCTCAAAATCCTTCTTCAGATCCACGCCCATGGTACTCTTGGGCAGATCCCGCAGATGGCCCATACTGGCCTTGACGGTATATTCAGCGCCCAGGTATTTGCCAATGGTCTTAGCCTTGGACGGGGACTCAACGATTACAAGGTTGGATGCTTTTGCCATGGATTTCCTCCGCGTTATTGGATTTTGCTGATTTGCACCCAGCCTCCGGGCCGGGTAGTCACAAAGCCGCTGACCTCCAGCATGGTCAGCGCCGCCAAAACGGTGGAAGAATCCAGGCCCGTTTCGGCGATGACGGTATCGATCAGCTGCTCCCCAGGACCGATGGCGGTCAAAATCGCCTTTTCGGTATCATCGAGGTCCGCAGCATTATTTTCTAGGTCACTATAAAGCGGTGGCATAAGATTGTCAACCACTATTTTGTCGGCAGCAATCTTGTCTGTCTGAATTTCTTCTCGTATTTTATCCGGGTAACGGTAGGCATACTCTCCTACCACATCCCAGCCGGAGGTCACCAGCACAGCACCATCTTTTAAGAGAGCATTGCTCCCCTCACAGCTGCTGACACCGATATTGCCGGGAACAACAAACACATCCCGGCCCTGCTCCAATGCCTGACGGGCAGTGATCAGCGCGCCGCTTCTTTGGGGTGCTTCCACCACCAGCACGCCGTTGGACAAGCCGCTGATAATCCGGTTACGCTTAGGAAAATTCCATTTTTCAGGTGCCGTTCCGGGAGGGTATTCTGAGATCAGGCAGCCCAACTGCTCCATTTTCCGAAACAGCTCCCGGTTACAGGTGGGATAGATCCGATCTACACCGTTCCCCAAAACGCCAACCGCTATCTTTCCTTCGTCCAATGCACCCCAGGTAGCCATAGCATCGATGCCTTCGGCCATGCCGGACACCACAATGCCGCCGTGGGCAGCAATCTGTCTGCCCATCTGCCGTGCTGTAGAGAGTCCGTAGGCAGATGCTTTTCGCGTACCCACCACACCGATCATAGGCTCCCGGTTAAAATCCGGCAGAACACCCCGGTAGTACAGCACCAGCGGCGGATCTACGATATTTCTCAGAAAACCGGGATACGGATCATCTCCATAGGTTAGTATGCGGATCTTTTTCTTTTCACAGGCAGAAAGAATCTTTTCTGCCTCGCTCAGGTCTTTATCGCAAAGCGCCGCGATTCCTTTGTCACTGAGGTTCCCGATCGCGCTGTAAGTCTCTTGATCTGCGTAATAGCAATCTTCCGGAGAATCAAAATACTGCAACACTGTCATCTTTTCCCGTTCCGTCAGACCGGGATTGGCGGCAAGCCACAACCAGTAGATGCGCATTTTGTTTCCTCCTCTTTGTTATTTTTTCATTTGCCACATAACGATAGCCGCGGCAATGGCAGCGTTCAGCGATTCGCACCGGGCACTCATAGGAATGATCAGCTGCTTGTCCGCAGCGTCTGAAATTTCCTGCCGTACACCCTGGCCCTCACTGCCGATGACCACAGCCATTTCCGGCAGCGCAGCCGTGCGGATATCCTCTGCCGTATCCGACAGTGCCGTCACCGCCACGGGGATACCGGCCTCCTTGCAGGCATCGCCCACCTGCTCCCAGGCAGCCTGCACCATCTCCATACGGAATGCAGCGCCCATGGATGCCCGTACAACCTTATGGCTGTATGGGTCGGCACAGCCTTCCAGCAGTACCACCGGAATTTCCAGCGCATCCGCCGTTCGCAGGATCGTTCCCAAATTGCCGGGGTCCTGGATTCCATCCAGCAAAAGCATACCTTTTTTCGGCACAAACGCGCTCTTCTCCGGCAGACGGCATAAAAACAGCGCACCCTGGGGTGTCTGCATGGGGGAAATATACTCCATGATCTCCTGGGGGACACGCACCAGCCGAACCCCTTCAGGCACATCCGCATCTACCCCATCGGACAGAATGACTGTGTCCAGGCCGGGCCACCAGCGAATTGCCTCCGCTAAAAGCTTGACCCCATCCGCCACAAACAGGCCGGTTAGTTCCCGCTCTTTCCGGGAAGACAGCAATTTTCTCACTTGCTGTATCAGGGGATTTTTCCGCGCGGTAATTCTCTGTTCCATCACAGCTTCTGCACCTTCTCCAATGCCGCTGTGCTACCCAGCACCACCAAAATATCCGCTGCACTGATGGCATAATCCGCCGCAGGAGAAACATTAATCTCATTGTCCTGCTTGACTGCCAAAATGTTCAGACCCAATTTCGCCCGCACATTCAATTCCTTCAAACTCTTTCCCACCCAGCTCTTGGGAGTGGGCACTTCCACAATACCGTATTCATCGGAAAGTTCGATGTAGTCCAACACATTATGGGAAGACAGGTTTCTTGCCAGCCGTGCTGCCTGTTCCTGCTCCGGGATCACGATTTGGTCGGCACCCAGCTTCCGCAGAACCTGCCGGTGGGTATCGTCGTGGGCCTTGCATACCACCTTGGGTACACCCAACTCTTTCAAATTCATAGTAGCCAATACGCTGTCAGCAAGGCTGCCGCCGATGGCAACCACCGCGCAGTCAAACTCCTTTGCGCCCAACGCCCGGAGAACATCCTTGTCTCTGGCATCGGCTACCACCGCATGGGTCACATCGCTGCTGATCTGCTGCACCAATTCCGTGTGGTTATCCACAGCCAAAACCTCACAGCCCAATTCACATAAACGGCGGGCTACCTCCGCGCCAAACCGACCCAAACCAACTACCATATAGGATTTCATCGTATTCCTCCTATCCGATTAACACATTCGTATAAGCATAACGGAACCGTTCCTCCGCCTTATCTCCAATCAGGAAGCCAAGGCTGATGGTCAGCACGCCTACACGGCCAAAATACATATACACGATTATCAGCAGCTTGGCCAGAATGCTCAAGCTTCCGGTAGCGCCCGCAGTCAGGCCCACGGTTGCCAGGGCGGATACCGCTTCATATAAGCTATCCGTAAAACCCACAGGCGATGTGGCGCAAATAAACAGTGCACCAAACATGCTCAGCACCACCAAAATGGAAACAATGGTCACAGCGTCCAAAACCTTTTCGGTGGGAATACTGTTTTTGAAAACACTTACCGTTTTCCGCCCCCTGGCGCGAGCCATCAGAAACAGCAGCAGCACCACCAGCGTTACAGTTTTCGCGCCGCCGGCAGTAGAGCCGGAGGATCCACCAATCAGCATTAGGAACATACTGACGCCCTTACCCGCATCTGTAAGCAATCCCTGGTCCATGGCTGCAAAACCGGCTGTACGCACAGTGACTGATTGGAAGAATCCATTCAATATTTTCTGTCCCGGTGTCATGGTACCCATGGTTCCCGGATTATTCCATTCCAGCAGGCAAAACACCACTGCGCCGCCCAGAATCAAGCCCAGGCTGGTGCTTAGCACCAGTTTGGTATATACGCTGAATTTTTTCCAACTGTGCAAACGCGTGATCTCTTCCCACACGAAGAAACCCAGGCCACCAACCACGATCAGTACCATCAATGTAATGCATACC
>JAZNLC010000258.1:0-6200 GCA_045578895.1 Faecousia sp.
CCAAAATACTTCCAAGGGAAGTATTTATGAGCATTCTTATAAACTTCAGTACCACAGCAAAGGTTAACACGTTGCGAAGGTGGTTGTTTGTATCAAACAGATACCCTTCTACCGTGAACATACGGAAGATTTCTATCGCCAGTGCGGCTACAAGAACGGTCATTGTTATCGCGGCAAATATCAGTTTTATAAAGCGGAGAATTTGGCAGAAGCTCCCCTTTGATTGAGAGCATCGGGCTTCTTGATTTTCTGGCTGAAGATCCGTATGCTGATCTAAATACATGCTCATAGCTAACCTCCTTCCACAATCTCCTTGATATTATATAGGAATTTGGCGAAAAAGGAAAGACTAATTTTCGATAACGGTAAGATTTGCTGTAATGCTATAAATGTCCAACTAAAGGAAAGTGCGGCGTGGAATCCACGTCGCACTTTTAAAAATCACCGTAAAGTGATACTCTAGTAAGGAAGGGGCCCCGAGGATTGGGCAAATCGGGGGCCCCCGAAGGAAGGATAACACGCCTGTGACAAGGGGGAGTGCGCAGGCGTGTTATAAGCAACATAAAGTGATGCACCAGTACTTTGCAGAAACGATCTATAGGTATTAACTATAGAATATTTTGCGTTCATCATTCCCGGTCTGCATCAGTTGAGGTGATTGCGAAGTGACAGCCTTTCAATCTGTTGGGAGCACTGTAGATATTGAAACGGTTCTCCCGGGAAAAACCCAGAAGCGTAATGTTGGCGCTGCGGGCAGTTTCCACAGCCGCAATAGTGGGAGTGGAACGGGATACGATCATAGGAACACCGATGGCGGCCACCTTTTGGATTATATCCATAGGGATCCGGCCACTGGTAAGGATATACTTATCTTTCAGTGAAACTCCACTGAGCAGTGCCTTTCCCGCCAACTTGTCCATAGCATTGTGGCGGCTGATATCCACGCAGGAGAAGTAAGTGCCGCTGTCGTCGCAAAGGGCGCAGCAATGGGTTCCTGCAGTCGCTTTTTGCAGAGTGGAATTGTCGTAGAATCGCTGCTGATTATTAAGCAGGATCTCCGGGTCAAATACGGCACTGTCACACAGAGGAGTCCGGGACTGAGGCTCGAACTGTGCCAGCTGGACAGAAGCTCTTCCTGCCTCTTCATCCAGCTCCAGGGATATAATGTCATCCAGAGAACGGATATATCCCTGAGTGTAAAGATAACCCACCAGGAGTTCTTTACGCTCACTGGGAGAACAATACAAGATCCTATCTGTTTTTCCAGAAATCTCTACCCTTAGAGCCGTTTCGTGGACCATCAAATCTCGCATAGGGACATATTCTCCCCGGATATAGCGAACAATCTCCAGCTTATCCACCAAAGCTCTGGCTTCTCCTTCCGGTTCCTCTGCAGTGGTGCCTAAATATTTTTCGTATTCGCTACGTGTGTTGATGTTGGTAAACATTTGAAGCTCCTTATCAAAACTGGCAGCCTCATCCTGGGAGATCACGCAGGCCCGGCTTGCGTAAATAAAGCGGAACAGAGAACTGTTTCCGGTTTCCAACCGGTAAACCACCTCATCCAACAGTGCGCGAGAATAAAAGGCGTTGAAAGGCTCAAGCCGATCTTGAAATTTACCGGCACAGATATCTGCTCCGGAATCCAAAAGATTTCTTTTCAGATGGCGAACAAAGTCCAAGTTTACCACTGGCATATCGCAGGCCAGCAGATATACATACTGACTGCGGGCGTGGCTCAATGCCGCATGGACACCGGCCAAAGGCCCTTTGTCTAGGTAGGTATCGCTACACAGCCGGACATCCATTCCTTCATACAGCTGAGGTTTGGCGGTAACGATAAGGATGTCAGTGAATTCTTCCTTCAGCGTTCGAATAATGTTTTCCAAAATTCGCCGGTCATCTGCCATCAGGAGTTGTTTATCAAATCCCATCCGGGAGGATTTTCCCCCGGCCAGGATGGCAGCGGTTCCAAACATAGGAAGAACCTCCCGGAACGTTTCCGTTCCGGGATTTCTGTTTGCAGAATCCACAGTTAGATCTTATCTATCCGGGCAGCGCAGACCTTCAGTTCGGGGATCTTTGCAGTGGGATCGACAACAGTGTTGGTCAGCTTGTTAGCGGGGCCGTCAGCAAAGTGGAAAGGCATAAACAGAACGCCTTCCGGTACGATGTCGGTCACTCTTGCCTCGACGATAACGCCGCCGCGGCGGGAAGAGACCTTCACATCATCACCGGAAACGATGCCCAGCTTGGCGGCATCGGCGGGGTTCACTTCCACATAGGAACGACCGGCAATGTTCTTGAGGCCCTCAACGCGGCCGGTCATAGTGCTGGTATGATAATGATACAGAATACGGCCGGTGGTGAAGATCATGGGATATTCACTGTCGGGAGTTTCTGCGGAGGGACGGTAGGGAGCGGGTTTGAACAGAGCACGCTCACCACGGCTGAACTTGCCCACATGCAGAATGGGAGTACCGGGATGATCGGTGGTGGGGCAGGGCCACTGCAGACCTTCCTTCTCCAGACGGTCATAGTTCATGCCACCGTAAGAAGGAGTAACAGATGCGATTTCTGCAAAGACTTCCTCAGCGGTGCGGAAGCTGTTGGTATAACCCAGAGCAGCCATCACATCGTTCAGAATCTCGAAGTCAGCCTTGCACTCACCCAGGGGAGAGATAGCCTTGCGGATGCGCTGTACACGACGTTCCGTATTGGTGAAGGTGCCATCCTTCTCAGCAAAGGTGCAGCCAGGCAGGACCACATCGGCAAGTTGAGCGGTTTCGGTCAGGAAGATATCCTGAACAACCAGCAGTTCGCAGGCCTTCAGCGCCTTCTCTACATGGGTCAGATCGGGATCGGACATCATGGGGTTCTCGCCCATGATATACAGACCGCGGATCTTGCCTTCTTCCACAGCATTCATAATCTCGGTGACGGTCAGACCGGGCTTTCCGGAGAGGCTGACGCCCCAAGCATTCTCAAACTTCTCACGAACAGTATCGTTGAAGATCTTCTGGTAACCGGGCATATCGCCGGGCAGACAACCCATATCGCAAGCGCCCTGAACATTGTTCTGACCGCGCAGAGGATTCACACCGCAGCCGTACTTGCCGATCTTGCCGCACAGCAGAGCCAGGTTAGAGGTGCCCATAACGCCCTCAGTACCGGTGGAATGCTGGGTAACACCCATAGCATAGTAGATACCGGCCTTATCTGCCTTGGCATACATACGGGCAGCTTTTTTCAGTTCTTCAGCATCAATGCCGCAAATCTCAGCAACAACCTCGGGGGTGTAGTCCTTAACGACTTCCTTAAGCTCTTCGTAGCCTTCGGTACGCTCGTCGATGTACTGCTGATCCTGCAGGCCTTCAGAAATGATGACATTCATCATGCCGTTGAACAGGGCAACGTTGGTGCCGGGCTTGATCTGCAGGAACACATCAGCCTCGCGGCACAGAGGAATCCGTCTGGGTTCGGCAACGATGATCTTTGCACCCTTCTTGTGAGCCTGGCGGATCAAAGAGCCGATAACGGGGTGGGTCTCGGTAGTGTTGGAACCGGTGACGAAGACTACATCCTGGTCGGCGGCTTCGGCAATAGAGTTGGTCATAGCGCCGGAGCCCAAAGTTGTAGCCAGTCCGGCAACGGTGGAGGCGTGGCACAGACGTGCGCAGTGGTCCACATTGTTGGTGCCGATGGCAGCACGCATCATCTTCTGGAAGACATAGTTGTCCTCGTTGGAGCAGCGGGCACTGCTAAGACCAGCCAGAGCATCAGCACCGGATTCAGCCTTGATGGTCTTGATCTTATCAGCAATGTAGCCGATGGCTTCTTCCCAGGAAGCTTCCTGCAGAGTGCCATCCTTGCGGATCAAGGGAGTGGTCAAACGATCCTTGTGGTTAATGAAGTTATAACCGAACTTACCCTTAACGCAGAGCAGACCCTTGTTGGCCTTACCGTACAGAGGCTGTGCACCAACAACAGTGTCGTCCTTCACCAACAGTTCCAGCTGGCAGCCTACGCCGCAGTAGGTACAGGTGGTGGGAACCTTCTTGGTTTCAAAAGCACGGTAACGCACCTTGGACTTGGGCAGCAGAGCGCCAACGGGACACACGCTAACACAGTTACCGCAGGATACGCAGTTAGTGCCACGGATCAACTGATCGAAGGGTGTGGAGATCTTGGCCTTAAAGCCACGGTTTGCGATGCCGATAGCAGCCTCGCCGTGGAGTTTTTGGCAAGTCTGAACGCAGCGCTGGCAGAGGATGCACTGCTGAGGATTGTAAGTAAAGAATTCGTTGGAGTCGTCGATAGGATAGTCGTTCTTCACACCAGCAAAGCTGGTCTTTTCCACACCGTACTCATAGCACAGATTCTGCAGCTGGCATTCGCCATTCTTGGCACAGCTGAAGCAGTCTGCATTATGGGTAGACAGCATCAGATCCAGAACAGATCTTCTTGCTGCGATAACCTTTTCGCTCTTGGTGTAGATCACATTGCCTTCAGCCACGGGAGTGGAGCAGGCAGTGAACAACTTGGGGATACCCTCGATTTCCACCAGGCAGATCCGGCAGGATGCCTCGGGGGTCAGGTCCTTCAGGTAGCAAAGGGTAGGGATTTCAATACCTACGCTCTGAGCTGCCTCCAGAATGGTGCTGCCTTCCTTGGCCTGCACTTTGATGCCGTCGATAGTTACATTCAGCATAGTTTCCTCCTAAAATGTAGATGGACACGGCAACGCCATCACAAGATGGCATACACCGCCAGAATATACTTTAATACCAATTTCATATTATAAGTGCTGCAAGGCAAAAAAGCAATAGAATTTCACATATTTCTACAGAAAAAACTTTTTTGCAGAAATTGCATATATCTTATTGCTTTTAGTCGCAGTAAGTGGTATTATCTTATAGTAAACAAAATTAAACTGGCGTTGGTATGCGTCGGTATACGCAAAAGCGGTCGATTTCCCATCGGGCGTATTTTGTAATTGTTGAATTAACAGGAGGTAAACTATGGCTCATATCAGTGAAGCCGGTGTCAAGAAAATCTGCGAGATCTGCGACAGATATGTAAACGAAAAGACACCGCTGATGATGATCCTCAGCGACATTCAGAATGAATACGGTTACATTCCTCTGGATGTGCAGCAGCTCGTTTCTGAAAAGACTGGCATCCCCGTAGCAGAGATCTACGGTGTGGTCACTTTTTATTCCTTCTTCTCTCTAGAGCCGAAGGGCAAGTACATCATCGGCTGCTGCCTGGGCACTGCTTGCTATGTCAAGGGCGCACAGCAGATCATTGACAAATTCTCCGAGATTCTGGGCATTAAGCCCGGTGAGACTACTGCAGACGGTATGTTCACCATTGATGCGCTGCGTTGCATTGGTGCCTGCGGCATTGCACCTGCTGTTACTATCAACGGCAAGGTATATCCCAAAATGTCTGTGGATGCCGTAGCCGGCGTTGTGGAAGAGTACCGGGCAAAGGAGGCTAACTAAATGAAGAATTTTGCTGAGCTGGATTCTAAAATCTGTTCCTGCACCGATGCGCTGAAAGCCAAGCTGGACGGCTCTAACGGCAAGCGCGCCATCCTGCTGTGCGGCGGTACTGGTTGCCTGTCTTCCAACTCTTTGGATATCAAGGGCAAGTTTGATGCGCTGGTTGCTGCTAACCACCTGGAAGATAAGGTCACGGTCAATACCGTCGGCTGCTTCGGTTTCTGCTCTCAGGGTCCCTTTGTCAAGATCCTGCCCGAAGACACTCTGTACCGTCTGGTCAAGGTAGAAGATGTGGAAGAAATCTTCAATACCGACATCATCGGTGGCGAAGTTGTGGAGCGCCTGCTGTACATTGAACCCAACACCGGCGAGAAGGTCGCTAAGCAGGACGATATCAATTTCTATAAGAAACAGAAGCGCGTAGCTCTTCACGGCGGCGGTGTTATCAACCCCGAGAATATTGAAGAGGCTATGGGTTACGGCGCATTCCAGGGCTTGAAGCGGGCACTGAGCATGGACCGTAAGGCAGTTATCGATGAAGTGCTGGCGTCCGGTCTCCGTGGCCGCGGCGGCGGTGGCTTCCCCACCGGCAGAAAGTGGCAGTTCGCTTACGGCTCCCAGAGCGACCAGAAATATGTGGTCTGCAACGGTGACGAGGGCGACCCCGGTGCTTTCATGGACCGCTCCATTCTG
>JAZNLC010000259.1:0-23098 GCA_045578895.1 Faecousia sp.
ATCACCCACAGAACCATTATGGAGCTGGAAGGGGAGGAAGGTTTCAAGCATATCGACGAATATGCCGACGGCAACTCCGAGCGCGGCAAGAAGATGCGCAAGGCCATCTGCGAGAAATTTAACTTTGCTTCTTTGGGTTTCCAGACCCTGGATGGTGTTGTCAATGCCATTGGTATGGACCCGTGCAAGCTGTGTACCTACTGTTGGAACGGAAAGGAATAAGCTGTTATGGAACATAAGAATTCTAGATCCGAAGCCTATGCCGCTGCCGGTGTGGATATCACCGCAGGCTATAAGGCTGTTGAATTGATGAAGAAGCATGTGGCCCGCACCCGCAACGAAGGCTGCCTGGATGATGTGGGCGGCTTCGGCGGCTGCTTCGGTCTGCCCGTTGCCGGTATGGAGGAGCCTGTTCTGGTTTCCGGTACCGATGGCTGCGGCACCAAGGTGAAGCTGGCCATTCTGATGGACAAGCACGATACCATCGGTATCGATGCCGTTGCCATGTGCGTAAACGATATCATCTGCTGCGGCGCGAAGCCTCTGTTCTTCCTGGATTACATTGCCTGCGGCAAGAATGTCCCCGAGAAGATCGCATCCATCGTGTCCGGTGTTTGCGAAGGCTGCGTCCAGTCCGGCGCCGCCCTGATCGGCGGTGAGACCGCGGAGCATCCCGGCATGATGCCCGTGGAAGACTACGACCTGGCAGGCTTTGCCGTCGGTATCGTAGATAAGAAGAAGATCCTGGACAATACCCGTATGGCTGCCGGCGATGTGATCCTGGCGCTGCCCTCTACCGGTATCCACTCCAACGGCTTCAGCCTGTGCCGTAAGGTCTTCAACATCGATAACAATGATCCCAAGCTGTATGAGCCTTGTCAGGAGCTGGGCGGCAAGACCATTGCCGAGACACTGCTGACTCCCACCCGTATCTATGTCAAGCCTGTGCTGGCACTGCTGGAGCAGGTTGACGTGAAGGGCATCAGCCACATTACCGGCGGCGGCTTCTACGAGAATATTCCGAGAAGTATCCCCGAGGGTTTGGGTGCTGTCATCGACAGAAGCGCTGTCAAAGTGCTGCCCATCTTTGATCTGATCGCCAAGACCGGCAATGTCAGCGAGCGCGACATGTTCAACACCTACAACATGGGTGTCGGCATGAGCATCGTGGTTCCGGCAGACCAGGTGGAAAAGGCCATCGAAGTGCTGAAGACTCACGGGGAAGATGCTTATGTTATCGGTAAGATCGTGGAGTCTGAAGAAGAGATCGTAATTCAGTAATTGCAGAGAACTGCCTGTGCCTTTGGGGTACAGGCGGTTCGTCGTGTTTGAAAGGCGGGAGATCATGTCAAATAAGAGAATTGCTGTGCTGGTTTCCGGCGGCGGCACCAACCTGCAGGCGCTGATCGATGCGCAGAAGCGGGGAGAGTTAGGCGGCGGTGAGATCGTTGCCGTTATTTCCTCCAAAGCAGGTGCGTATGCCCTGGAACGGGCTAAGAATGCCGGTATTGAAGGCTTTGTGCTGCCCAGAAAAGAATTTGATTCCAATCAGGCTATGACTATTGCGCTGGTGGAAATGCTGCAGGAACTGCGCATCGATCTGGTGGTATTGGCCGGCTGTATGATCATCTTTACCCAGGACCTGGTGGATGCTTACCCCAATGCTATTATGAATGTCCATCCGGCATTGATCCCGTCCTTCTGCGGCGAAGGCTACTATGGACTCCATGTCCATGAGAAGGCCATTGCCTATGGCGTAAAACTTTCCGGTGCTACGGTCCACTTTGTCAGCGCGGAGTGCGACGGCGGCCCCATCATTGCGCAGAAGAGCGTAGAGGTGCTCCCCGGTGATACGCCAGAAGTGCTGCAAAAGCGCATTATGGAGCAGGCAGAATGGAAATTACTGCCCGAAGCGGTGCGGCTGTTCTGTGAGGACAGAATTACCGTAGAAGGCCGAACTGTGATTATCAGATAGGAGATAGAAAAATGAATGTTTATGAAATTGGATCTTTGAGCGAAAAGCTTTCTACCAATGCTTATCCCGGCCGCGGTATCGTGCTGGGTGTTTCTCCCGACGGCAAGAACGCTGTTGCTGCTTACTTCATCATGGGCCGCAGCGTTAACTCCCGCAACCGTGTATTCTCTTTGGAGCCCGACGGTATCCGTACCGAGGCCCACGATCCCAGCCTTATGAAAGACCCCCATCTGATCATCTATCATCCCGTTCGGGAAGCCGGATGCGGCCTCATTGTCACCAACGGCGATCAGACCGATACCATTTGGGAGTACCTGGCCCGTGGCGAAAGCTGGGAAGCCGCTCTGCGCACACGGATGTTTGAGGACGACGGCCCCAACTGGACGCCCCGTATTTCCGGCCTGCAGAACACCCACGACGGCAGCTACAAGATGTCCATCCTGAAGGCTGCTGACGCGGAAGGCCGTGAGTGCGCCCGTTTCTTCTATGAGTATCCTGCTATCGCAGGTCTGGGCCATTTTATCCATACCTATGTGTGTGACGGCAATCCTGTGATCCCCACCTTCCAGGGTGAGCCCGAGCGTGTTGCGCTGGAAGACGATATCGATTCTTTCACTGAAATGTTGTGGGAGAACCTGAATGAAGCAAATAAGATCTCTCTGTTCGTGCGCTATACCGATCTGGAGACCGGTGATTACGAGCAGCGGATCATCAATAAACACGAATAAGGAGAAGCAAAGATGAAAGAATTTGAACTGAAGTATGGCTGTAACCCCAATCAGAAGCCTGCAAAGCTTTACATGCATGACGGCAGTGATCTGCCTTTCACCATTCTGAACGGCCGCCCCGGCTATATCAACTTCATGGATGCCCTGAACTCCTGGCAGCTTGTCAAGGAGCTGAAAGAAGCTACCGGCATGGCCTGCGCCACCTCTTTCAAGCATGTTTCTCCCACCTCCGCCGCTGTTGGCAAACCCCTGCCCCTGGATTTGAAGAAGGCATGCTTTGTTGAGCATATTGAAGGCCTGGATGAGAATCCTTTGGCCTGCGCCTATGTCCGCGCCCGCGGCACTGACCGTTTGTGCTCCTTCGGTGACTGGGTCGCCCTCAGCGATGTCTGCGACGAGCTGACCGCCTCTTTGATCGCTCCCGAAGTTTCCGACGGTGTCATCGCTCCCGGTTACACCGAGGAAGCGTTGGCGATCCTCAAAAATAAGCGCAAGGGCAGCTACAATGTAGTCGCTATCAATCCCGACTATGTTCCCGCTGAGCAGGAGAACAAGCAGATCTTCGGCATCACCTTCCAGCAGGGCCGCAACAACTTTAAGATCGGTGAACACCTGCTGCAGAATATCGTTACCGCCAACAAGGAACTGCCCGAAAGCGCCAAGATCGACCTGATCGTCTCTCTGATCACCCTGAAGTATACCCAATCTAACTCCGTCTGCTTTTCTTATGACGGCCAGGCCATCGGTGTCGGTGCCGGTCAGCAATCCAGAGTCCACTGTGTGCGTCTTGCCGGCGGCAAGGCCGACACCTGGTTCCTGCGTCAGCATCCTAAGACGTTGAATCTGCCTTTCCGTCCTGACCTGGGTCGTCCTGGCCGTGACAATGTGATCGACGGCTATATCAACGGCAACGAAGAGGATGTCTGCGCCGACGGCATCTGGCAGAATTACTTCACCGAGCGTCCCGAGCCTTTGACTGCCGAAGAAAAACGGGCATGGCTGGATTCTCGGGATGCCGTGGCACTGGGCAGCGACGCGTTCTTCCCCTTCGCTGACTCCGTCAAGCGTGGTGTTGCTTCCGGCGTGAAGTACATCGCTGAGCCCGGCGGCTCCATCCGTGATGACCTGGTTATTGAAGAGTGCGACAAGAACGGCATCGTCATGGCCTTCACCGGCATGCGGCTGTTCCATCACTAATTCGTAGGGGCCGATGCCCACATCGGCCCACTCCATAATTGTTAATCCTACATTCGGGCCGATGTGGGCATCGGCCCCTACAATAGGAGTTAGATATGAAGCTTTTAGTTGTTGGCGGAGGTGGCCGTGAACACGCTATCATCCGCTCTTTAAAAAAGAATCCCCAGGTGGAAGAAATCTTTGCGCTGCCCGGTAACGGCGGTATCGCGGCGGATGCCACCTGTGTGAATATCGGCGCAACCGATATCGATGGTATCGTAGCTTTTGCTAAGGAGCATGCCATCGATTACGCGGTAGTTGCTCCCGATGATCCTTTGGTTTTGGGCTGTGTCGATCGGCTGAATGAGATCGGTATTCCTTGCTTCGGCCCCAAGGCCAATGCTGCCATCATCGAAGGCAGCAAGGCTTTCTCCAAGGATCTGATGAAGAAGTACGGTATCCCCACTGCTTCTTATGAGATATTTACCGACATGGAAATAGCTCTGGCTTACCTGGAGTCCGCTCCTATTCCTACTGTTATCAAGGCTGATGGCCTGGCGCTGGGCAAGGGCGTGATCATTGCTCAGACCCGGGAAGAAGCCAGGGAAGCTGTTGTGGATATGATGGCAAACGCCAAATTCGGCAAGTCCGGCTCCACCGTAGTCATCGAAGAATTCCTCACCGGCCCCGAGGTATCTGTGCTGGCTTTCACTGACGGCGAGAGTGTCGTTCCTATGGTTTCCTCCATGGATCACAAGCGGGCAGGGGACAACGATACCGGCCTGAACACCGGCGGTATGGGCACCATTGCTCCCAACCCTTACTACACTGATGAGATCGCATGGGTGTGCATGGAAAAGATTTTCCTGCCCACGATCCGTGCCATGAAGGCTGAGGGCCGCACTTTCAAGGGCTGCCTGTACTTCGGCCTGATGCTGACCCCCAATGGCCCCAAGGTCATTGAATATAACTGCCGTTTCGGCGATCCCGAGACCCAGGTAGTTCTGCCCCTGCTGGAAAGCGATCTGCTGACCGTCATGCAGGCCACTACAAACGGAACTCTGGCTGAAACCGAAGTCAAATTTGCTGATAAGCATGCCTGCTGCGTCATTACCGCTTCCGCGGGTTACCCCGAAAGCTACAAGAAGGGCTTTGAAATCACTATGACCGAAGAAGCTGCGGAGCACACCTATGTGGCCGGCGCTAAGCTGGACGGCGGCAAGCTGCTGACCTCTGGCGGCCGTGTAGTAGGCACTACCGCTGTAGCCGAATCTTTGGAAGCAGCGGTGAAGGAAGCTTACCGGCTCGCTGACGGTGTCAAATTTGAAAACGCATACCGCAGAAGCGATATTGGCCAGCGGGGTTTGGCAGCATTTAAATAAGGAGGATCCCACCATGGTTTACCGCGTATATGTTGAAAAGAAGCCCGGTCAGACCCACGAAGCTGACAGCCTGCTGAAAGAAGTGAAGGACTTTCTGCAGATCGGCAGCCTGGAAAGTGTTCGTGTACTGAACCGCTATGATGTAGAAAATATCGATGAGAAGCTCTTTGGCTACAGTGTGAATACTGTTTTCTCCGAGCCTCAGGTGGATACGGTTTCCTACGAAGTGCCCACCGGCAAGGTGGTCTTTGCTGTGGAGCCCCTGCCCGGTCAGTTTGACCAGCGGGCAGACTCCGCTGCTCAGTGTATTCAGATCCTGGGCCAGTGCGACCGTCCCACCGTCCGTTCCGCCAAGGTCTATGTGCTGGAAGGCGCACTGACCGAAGAAGAGATCACTGCCATCAAAAAGCATGTGATCAACCCTGTGGAATGCCGTGAGGCTTCCCTGGAAATGCCCGAGACCCTGGCTGTAGAGTACGCGCTGCCCCAAAGCGTTGCTACCGTTACCGGCTTCATCACCATGGACGAGGCCGCTCTGGCGGAACTGCTGGATAAGCTGGGCCTGGCTATGGACCTGGATGACCTGAAGTTCCTGCAGAACTACTTTGCCTCCCAGGAGCAGCGGGATCCCACCATCACCGAGATCCGCCTGGTTGACACCTACTGGTCCGACCACTGCCGTCACACCACTTTCTCCACCATCATCGACGATGTCAAGATCGATGATCCCGCTGTGGCTGAAGCTTACCAACGGTATCTCGCTGCACGGGTGGAGGTCTACGGCGAAGAAAAGGCTGCCAAGCGGCCCCAGACTTTGATGGACATCGCTACCATCGGCGCTAAGACCCTGAAAAAGCGTGGCCTGCTACCTGAACTGGATGAAAGCGAAGAGATCAATGCCTGTTCCATTCATGTGACTGCAAAGGTCAACGGTGAGGACCAGGATTGGCTGCTGATGTTCAAGAATGAGACCCACAACCATCCCACCGAGATCGAGCCTTTCGGCGGTGCGGCTACCTGTATCGGCGGATGTATCCGTGATCCCCTCAGTGGCCGTGCCTATGTCCATCAGGCCATGCGCGTCACCGGCGCAGCCGACCCCCGTAAGTCTTTGAAGGAGACTTTGGCAGGTAAGCTGCCCCAGCGTAAGCTGTGTCAGACCGCAGCCGCAGGCTATTCCTCTTATGGTAATCAGATCGGCTTGGCCACCGGTCATGTTGCCGAAATCTACCACGATGGCTTTGTTGCCAAGCGTCTGGAGTGCGGCGCTGTTGTGGGTGCTGCTCCTGCTTACAATGTCCGCCGGGAACGTCCCGCTCCCGGTGATGTGATCGTGCTGCTGGGCGGCCGCACCGGCCGTGACGGCATCGGCGGCGCTACCGGCTCCAGTAAGAGCCACAATATGAAGTCCCTGACCACCATGGCTTCCGAGGTCCAGAAGGGCAACGCTCCCGAAGAGCGTAAGATCCAGCGCCTGTTCCGCAATCCCGATGTCACCCGCCTGATCAAGCGCTGCAACGACTTCGGCGCTGGCGGTGTATCCGTTGCCATCGGTGAGCTGGCTGACGGTCTGCGTATCGACCTGGATGCCGTTCGTAAGAAGTACGACGGCCTGGACGGCACGGAAATCGCAATTTCCGAGTCCCAGGAGCGTATGGCGGTTGTTGTCGCAGCTGAGGATGCTGACAAGTTTATCGCCCATGCACAGCAGGAAAACCTGGAAGCTTACCGTGTGGCGGTTGTCACAGAAGAGCCTCGGATGGTCATGCAGTGGAAGGGCGTAGAGATCGCTAATTTGGCCCGTTCCTTCCTGGATACCAACGGCGCCAGCAAGCACGCCAATGTGCAGATCGCCAAGAAAGATCTGTCCGCTCTCAGCGAGAGCCTGTACGGCAGCATCCATGAGATGGCTGCCGATCTGAGAACAGCCAGCCGCAGAGGCCTGGTAGAGCGCTTCGATGGCTCTATCGGCACCGGCTCCGTGCTGATGCCATTCGGCGGCAAGACCCAGCGCACACCCGCACAGGCCATGGCGGCTGTGCTGCCCACGCTCCCCGGTCAGTTTACCGACCAGGGCAGTGTATTTGCCTGGGGCATGGATCCCGATCATATGTGCATGGATCCCTATACCGGCGCTCACGCGGCTATTTACAGCAGCGTTGCCAAGCTGGTTGCTGCCGGTGCTGACTATAAGAAGGTCTACCTGTCTTTGCAGGAATTCTTTGAGCGTCTGCGCAACGAGCCTTCCCGCTGGGGCAAGCCCTTTGCCGCTCTGCTGGGTGCGCTGGATGCGCAGCTGGAGCTGGGTGCTGCCGCTATCGGCGGTAAGGACTCCATGTCCGGTTCTTTCATGGACTATGATGTGCCGCCCACGCTGATCTCCTTTGCCATCGCGCCTATCGATCAAAACGATGTTCTGACTCCCGAATTCAAGGAAGCTGACCATCCTGTTTATGTCTTCGGCCCCACTGAACCCACTGCTGAAAGCCGCAAGGCTGCCTGGGAGCGTTTCCACGAACTACACATGGCAGGCAAGGTCAAGGCCGGTTGGGCTGTAGAGTACGGCCTGGGTGAAGCAGTCATGAAGATGTCCTTCGGCAACAACATCGGCTTTGTTGGCTGCCAGGGCATGGACGATCTGTGGCATCAGAAGCGCTGCGGCGTGCTGGTTGCAGAGCTGACCGAAGAAGTGGATCTGCCCGGTGTTGTGAAGATCGGCTGGACCATGGAAGAGCCTGTCATCGATCTCAACGGCGATACCGCCACTATTGAAGAACTGCTGGCTCTGAACGAAGGCGTTCTGGAAAAGGTCTATCCCACCAAGGTCGCTGAGAAGGCTGATGAGCTGCCTGTGTTTGGATTCACCGGTGGCTGCAGTGTTGCTCCTGCGGTCAAAGTTGCTAAGCCCAAGGTGCTGATCCCTGTATTCCCCGGCACCAACTGCGAATTTGACTCCGCAAGAGCGATGGTCAGCGCAGGTGCTGAGCCGGAGATCTTCGTGGTGCGCAACCTCAGCGCGGAGGATGTTACCCGCAGCGTTGAAACCTTTGCTGCCAAGATCGCTGAGAGTCAGATGATCTTTATCCCCGGCGGCTTCTCCGGCGGTGACGAGCCCGACGGTTCTGCTAAGTTCATTACTGCGTTCTTCCGCAATCCTGCCATCAAGGAGCAGGTGACCAAGCTGCTGGAAGACCGGGATGGCCTGATGCTGGGCATTTGCAACGGCTTCCAGGCGCTGGTCAAGCTGGGCCTGGTGCCCTACGGCAAGATCATCGACACCGATGAAAATTGCCCCACTTTGACCTACAATAACATTGCCCGTCACCAGTCCAAGCTGGTTCGTACCAGAGTATGTACCAACAAGAGCCCCTGGCTGGCAGGTACAGAGGTTGGTGAGATCCACACTGTACCCATTTCTCACGGCGAGGGCCGCTTCTTCTGCAGTGAAGAATTGGCACTGAAGCTGGCAGAAAACGGCCAAATCGCTACGCAGTATGTTGACCTGGAGGGCAATCCCACCATGGATACCGCCTTCAACCCCAACGGTTCTATATTTGCCATTGAGGGCATTACCTCTCCCGATGGCAGAGTGCTTGGTAAGATGGGTCACAGCGAGCGCTGGCAGAAAGGCCTGTACCGCAATGTACCCGGCGAGTATGATATGAAGCTGTTCGCTTCCGCCGTGAAGTATTTTAAGTAAGCTATGAATATTCTGATCTGTAATGTGGGAAGCACTTCCCTGAAATATCAGCTTTTCGACATGGATGCCGGAGAGCAGGTACTGGCTGCCGGCGGCGCGGAGCGCGTTGGCGCAGCCATGAGCCTTTTCTACCATAAGAATCTGAAAAACGGTGTCGCGGTGCGGGAAAACATGGTTTTCCCCACCCACCGGGAAGCCATTTCCGCTATGTTGGAAAAGCTGCTGGATGGGGTTGTGGATTCTTTGGAGGAGATCTCCTGCGTTGGTTTTAAGGTGGTGCATGCTAAGGGAGTAACCGGTGTGCAGTATCTGACGGAAGATGTGCTGCAGGCAATGGCGGATTTCAACTCCGTTGCTCCTGCCCACAATCCGCCCTATATTGCTGCCATCCGCCAGTTTGCGGCTTTGATGCCGGGTACTCCTTTGATCGGTTCTTTTGAAACCGCTTTTCATGCCAATATGCCCCCGGAGGCTTACCTGTATCCCATTCCGCTGGAGCTGAGTCGGGAGCATGCCATCCGCCGCTACGGCTTCCATGGCGCGTCTTTGGAGTATTTGTCCACCTGGACAGCAAAGAAGATGGGTAGGGAAGACCTGAAGCTGGTTTGCTGCCACTTAGGCGGCAGCGGCAGCCTTTGCGCTGTCAAGAGCGGTATCAGCATCGATACCACCATGGGTATGAGCCTGCAGTGCGGTGTGCTGCAGAATAACCGCATCGGTGATATGGATCCCTATGTGATCTTCTACCTGGTGGAAGAATGCGGCATGAAGCTGGAAGAAGTGAAGCAAATGCTGCAGACCAAGAGCGGTCTTTACGGTATGTCCGGCGGTGTATCCAATGACCTGCGTGATGTGCAGGAAGCTGCGGATGGCGGCAATGCAGATGCAGCAAATGCTGTGAAGGCCTATTCATATATTATCAAGAAGTACATTGGTGCTTATGCGGCTGCTATGGGCGGTGTGGATGCCATTGTATTTGGCGGCGGTATCGGCCGCAACAGCGCATCCGTTCGGCAGCTGTCCCTGGAAGGCCTGGAATTTTTGGGCGCTGAACTGGATGCTGTCAAGAATGCCAACTGCACCGGCGGTGACGATTTGTCGGTAGATGGCAGCAAGGTGCGCATCTTCGTGGTGGATACCAATGAGGAGATCGTCGTTGCAAGAAAAGCCAAAGCACTTTTGGAAAAGTAAACATGAAGGCCCCGACGGAAGTCGGGGCCTTGTTTTTTGTGTGATCAGCTGTCCAGTTGGAACAGCTTCATCGCATTTTTGTGGGTAATCTTATCGTAGATTTCCTGGGTAACGACACCGTCGGCGAGCAATTGCTGGAAGAACTTCACATGGGGATAATCCACATGCTTATTGCACAGGTCTGTGCCGAAATAGCAACGGTCCTGGAATTCGGTTAAGAATTTCTTTGTATACTCCATATCCCTGGACAGAGCCATAATAGGGGAATCGTCAGATAAATCGCAGGAAAGATTCTCATACTTACGCAGTAGCTTAGGGACAACGCCTTCTTCGGTGCATTTGCTGCCATATCGGCCGATCTGATTGCCGTTACCATTCCAGGTAAAGGTATAACCACGCTCGCCTGGGGTTTCCAGCTTAAACAGTTCTGCCCAAAATACGGGGCCGTGACCGAAGATAATCAGCTTGGGAAATCTTTGCAGTGTTATTTCAAGCTGGGGAAGGCCGGGGTCATCGTACAGACCAAAATCGCCATCCTTTACGCAGGAGCCGTCAAAGACAATGGGCATTTCTACCATTTCTGCCGCTGCAAACAGGTTTTGAACCTTAGGATCCAGTAGCTCCAGGTTGGGCATTACTTCACCGATACCTTTGCAGCCCTTGTTCTTATAATAGTCCAAAAGCTTATACAAAGGTGCGTTGGGCGCGTTGGTCATGGCCCGGGGATCGACGTTGCAGTAGGGAATAAAACGGTCGGGATAGGCCGCTGCAATTTCAAGAATTTCATCTACAGCTTGGGGAAGATAAATCTCAGGATTCACAACGGGAAGCAAAACCGCTTTGTCGATGCCCATTTGGTCATACTTGGCAATCAGTTCTTCGGGATTACAAAAAGGCGTAACAAAGGGCAGGGGATTTTTATAGACATGGGAGTGGATATCAATAATCATTTGTTTTTCCTTCCTGCTCTCTAAGCATTCTGCCTACTTCTTTCAAAATCTCAACGGAGGGCGCAGGAATCCTGCCCAGGTAGTCGGGGCCAACATTCAGAAGAAGGTTGACACCGTGTTGATTTACACGCTCTTTGATTTTTAGAATTTCGTCCGCGCTTTTCCAGTCATTATCATAGCTCTTATATCCCCAGGTGTGGTTCATGGTTACGCAGGCTTCTCCCAAACCGACCCAATTCGCATCGGGTAATATGTTGTCGCCGAAGGACTTAATATCGCCAAGGCCGTTTCCGATTCTTGAGGTTACCTAACAATCGGGCTGAAGCTCTTTGATCAAATCATAAATCTGCTGGCTTTGCTGCGGTGTGATCTCACAGTCGTCGTCGCACCAAATACAAAGCAGATCCCCATACTTGGTAAGGATCTCTCGGAGCTGCGGCTTGATTTTCTTTTCCAGACAAATGCTGTAATCCTTTTTCTCCTTGTCCGGCCAATCCCAATTGTTGGCCCAATCACAGCCTAACCAGGGATCCACATAATGGATACCACCGCCGTGTTCTTCGTGAAAGTCCAATTCCTGAGAATAATACAGGCCCAGTTTTATATCGTATTTTCTGCAAGCATCTGCCAGTTCGGCTACAACATCTCGGCCAAAGGGTGTCGCATCTACGATGTTATAATCATCCACATCGGACTTGAACATGCAAAAGCCTTCCTGATGCTTGGCGGTAAAGATGATGTACTGCATGCCGGCTTCTTTCGCAAGCTTTACCCATTGCTCCGCGTCAAAGAAGATCGGGTTGAATGCTTTCGCAAGTTTTTCATATTCCTTTACCGGTATTTGGTTATAGGTCATGACCCACTCGCTGGGAAAGTCGTTTCTTTTTCCGTTCCATTCACCTGCGGGTAGACTGTATAACCCCCAATGAATAAACATTTCGAATTTCGCCTGCTTAAAAAAGTCTCTGTTATCCATAACTGTAACCTCCATTATCTGCTTTCAGGAGAATGGGATGCTTTACTGGCGCTGGGAACGATTGTTTTGCGAATAGTAGCTTTGGATCTGCCGGAGATTGGCAAGCTCTATGGAATAGTCGGCATCCATGTCAATGGGCATGGTGCGGTTAGAGATTCCCTCCAGCAGCTTTTGGGTATCTTCCAAAATCATCCGGGAATTGACAGGCCGGGGCGCAGGATGAAGCCGTACATGGTTATTGTAGTAGATATCCTGCAGAATGTCATCGGGCAGATCCAAGGGGATGATCTCACCGCTGCTGCACTGGAAAGCTTTGCTGGGCTTATGCTCCAAGGTCTGCCGCAGCATGGTGCACTGGCAGGTGTGATTGCGCATGATGTAATCCCGTCCGCGCTTGTACAGATAGTTGTCGCTGCCGAAGAAGATCCGGTGGCGGTATTTTTCGAAGAAGGGCTTCCAAATTTCAGGCGCGTGGGTAATATCTACGAGATTCATCATGGCTGGGGTCAGATCTACGGCCGTATTTTCCCAACGCTCAAAGAACCGGGTCAATTCCTCTACATCGTCACTAAGAAAGAAAAAATGGGCGGTAATGAGCTTCAGCTTGGGGAACTTTTCCAAAATTTGATATACCTCCTGGTGGAGTGCTTCAAAAGACAGATAGCCTTTATCGCCGTACCACCAGCCTCTGGCCAGGTGCTCCGGAAGAATATGCTCCTTTTCCCGCCAGAACATCCGGGGATCGGCAACGTGCATTACCAGGGGCATACCAGTTTGTTCCATGAAGCCATACATTTTGTCGAAAATGGGATCACAGAGGGGTCTGCCCAGCTGCTTCCGGTATTCGGGCTTGCCATCCAGCATTTTATAGCCGTCCACACCCATGTCGTACATTCTCTGAACCTGAGCCAAATAGCTGTCGGCAGAATCACTTCCGTCAAACCAGTGGATAGGGTTGCCGTAGAAATAGGTGCTGTACGGATGCTTATTATTAAAGAAATCCTTTAAGTAAAGGCCGGTTACATTGCAGGTGGGATCAAAGGGGCGCTCGTCGGTCCGGGACAAGGCCATAAGCCCCATCCGCTCCAGGGAGAAATAATGGCGAAACTCTTCCATGATATCCGTCATAGTATCCAGTTTTTCCGGGAAACTGTAGTGAAAATGGGCATCGCAGAAAGGAATATCACGGAAATGATGGATTTGCGCGTTGGTCATAGCTGATTCGCCCTTTCAGTTAAATTAGAAGATCTTTTCTACTGTACCGTTTTTCCGGGCCTTTTCCGCACGGAACACGGCAAGATGGCTGCGCAGGGAATCTTCCAGGCTGGTGCAGCTGATGGAAGGCTCACCGCCTTGGGCATATTCTACGAAGTCGGCTGCCATACGCAGATCGCCGCCGCCGTGACCGCCGCCTTCGCCGTCCATGCTGCCCCGGATACCCACATCATAGAGCGTTTCCTCAAAGGTATCGTTGGGGGCGGCCTTGCGGATCACATACTTGCTGTCCTGGAACACACCCTTGATTTCACCCTTGGTGCCGATAATATGAATGTTGCGTTCAGCCTTGGCAGAGCCACCCACAAGGACAAAAGTACCGGTAACACCATTTTCAAAATTGACAATGACCGTCTGATGATCCACAAGGTCATGCTTGCAATCCCAAACGCAGCGCCCGAAGTTGTTGTTGGGATCCAAAAGGCTCTTGCGGGCATCTTCAGCGGGAGTGTCTCTACCCTGCAGGTGCTGGAAGGCATAGTGCATCCAGTGCATTTCCGGCTCCAAATAATTCTTACGGCAGGAATACATGCATTCTCCCTCGATGTGGGCAGGGCAGTCTAGCATGCAGTTGTGTCCAGCACCGGCAGGCTTGTTTTCAGGCCGGAATTGGATGTCGCTGCCAAAAGAACTGACATAGGCAGGCTTGACACCGTCCATAAACCACATCATCAGATCCAGATCGTGGCAGGATTTTGCTAGAAGCAGGGAAGCACCGGTGACGCTTTCATTGGCCCACTTGCCACGGAGGAAGGCCGCGGCATAGTGATGGTAGGCAGCATGCTCCGTCAGCTGGATGCTGAGGATCTTGCCGATCTCGCCGGAAAGCAGATGCTCCTTGATGGCGCGGTAGAAGGGCGTGTAGCGAAGCACATGACAGACCATGACTTTTCTGCCGGTGCGCCGGGCAGCTTCCTGCAGTGTCCACATCTCTTCTTCGTTGATGCAGAAGGGTTTTTCCAGCAGAAGGTCATAGCCCTTTTCCAAAACCGGAACAGAGGTGGCTACATGCAGGTGATCCAGTGTGCCGTTGAGCACGGCATCGGCAAACTTCTCCCTGGTAAGGAAATCCTCCAGGCAGGTGAAGTGATTCTCTTTGGGCACATTATACTTTTTGGACATGAATTCCAGCCGGGCAGGGTTGGGATCTACAAGGCGCACAATGCGCAGCTTATCCGGTTTTCTCAGCGCCAGTTCGCTGTAGCAGTCTGCCCGGTCACCGGCACCGACAATTACGATTTCCAAAGGTTTCATTTCTGGGCTCCTCCTTTTGTTATTGGCTTTCCATCTCTGCACAGCTGAAAACTTTCTGCAGCTGCGCCAGAGGCAGATCGCTGCTGGCATAGCGCCGATGGCTGACAGGCAGCGTATCTGTGACAGTGGCCGGAATGTACAGCTCGTCCTGCACGGTTACGGGCATGGGAAGCTTGATCGTACCCTCGCCGCTGGTGTGCCAGTATACCACATAGCTTTTTCCATTTCTTTCAAAGCCGAAGGCTCGGAGATTCTCGTCGGTGGTGGGAATCTGGGCGTAGGGAACAAGCTCGTATTCCTTCTGCTCGTTGATCAGCAGGATATGCTCCTGCAGCTGATTTTCGATGATCTGCTTTTTCTGATCTTCCGTCAGCCAACCTGTGGTGCGCACATCTTCCCAGCGGCGCAGAATTTCCAGCAGGTCGCCGATTCGGGCAGTGGCATCCATGTTATCCAGCCGCCCCTGGAAGGTGGCGGGACAGTCGAAGGCCGCGGCCAGAGAAGCGCCGTATTCCCACTGGTCGGGCTGAGTGCCGCCGTCCTGCAGCGGATACACACCCCACCAGCCAAAATTCAGCCGGGTGAAGTCCTGCCGCATCCGCACCGCTTCATCCGCCGGGTGAAGGCGGATCATCTCCTTGAAAACAGAGGGCGGGAATACATCAAATGCATTGCCGCCGCTGAGCATATGCCAGCTGAAATGGGTCTTGGCTGCGCCTTCTGCCAACAGTGGCTCAGGTTTCATCAGTTTGTAGGTACGGTACTGACCGTTTGCGACATGGAAAGCACAGGGCTCTCCAACACCTTCGGAGCCGTCGAAGTAAAGATATTCAAAGCCTGCGCTGTATACTTTCGCCAGCTTGGCGGAGACTTCATCCTGGAGGCTGCTGTTTTGATCCAGATAGCAGCTGGTGGCGCCATATTCACTGACATCCAGTATGCCGCCGATCTGTCCCAGGGGATGCTCGGTGATATAGGTATCCAAATGCCCACGACGACAGCCGGTGAAGCAGTAAGGTCTTTCTGTGGTGAAACCTTCGTAGCTGATCAGCTCGCCGCCAAACTGCAGGACGCGGCACTTGTCAGCGGTAACGGAGTTTTCCGGATTTTCTTCTACATGGACAGTGGTATCCCGGGTATTCAGCGCCTTTGCCAGGGTGAAATAGCGGAGCTTATGTAGCCGATGATCTGCTACAGGGGTAACATAACGGCTTTTCAGGCCAATGTGGGGATGCAGAATATGCAGGCCGGGGATAATGCCGGCAGCTTTGATCTTGCCTACCATTTCTTTGAGACTTTCAAAGCCATTGGGGTAGGTGGAGCGATAATCGCAATCGTCATAATCACCGCAGCCATGATAGTCCGAGCCTTCAAAAAGGGAAGAGTAGTACAGCGTCATCATCTTGTAGCCGCACCGCTTACAATACTCGATATGCAGATCCACGGTTTCCGGGTTCAGCCAACCGGCAAGATACTGGGACATCCGGATCTCCTTGCTCCGGCGGCGCTGAACACCCCGGGGAAGGTCGTAGTCCTGCTCCAGCTTGTCTACGGCATCCAAAAAACGTGGGGTATCCGCTATGATCAGCGCGGCTTCCGTTCCCGCAAGCTTCACTTCCCGCAGGGCATCGGCGGTGAAAATGCGGAAATCTCTGCGTTTTTCTGCGTCAATGATGGTATAGGGAGATGTGGCCAGCACATTCACCGCCACTTCTTCATCCCAGCTGACATTGAGCCACTGTCCGAAATTGGCGCGGTTCTTAATGGGCAGCTGCAGCAGACGGAAGGATTCCACGGGAGCGCCGGACATGTTCATATAGGATGGAAAATCATCGGGATGAAGGATGAAGCCGGCAAGCCGGAAGCTGATATATTCATCGGTGACGGTAACGGCGATCTCCGCTTTGTAGTGGATGATCTCAAAGCCTACGATCAGACGGTCACCTTCTTGGCTGCCTTGTGGCAGGCGATGGTCATGGGCATCAAGCCTGCGCCTTCGGTTTGATGGTGGGGAATGAGATAGATATTCTTATGCCCCGCATCGATCATGGACTTGAGGATATAGTACAAGTAATTGACATAGGCATTCTCATCCACATGGAAATGGCTGGGCTTCGGGCCGCAGACCGCATAGGAAGCCACACCGTACCAAATGGGCGGGCATACCACGATCTCCTTTTCCTTTTCCAGTTCCCGCAGGCAGCCGGTAACAACCAGCGTATCTGTACCGCAGGAGGCATGACGGGCATGGTATTCCATTGTACCGATGGGAATGATGAAGGGGACTTTCCGGTCCACTGCATCCTGGATCTCATCGTAGAACATTTCAAGCATTTGCATAGGCTCATCTCCTATATTTGGATATACCAGCGCGTGAGATACGCGCCGGTATTGTATTGGTTGCACCAAAGACAACCAATACAAAAGAAGATACCGGTCGAATGACCGGTATCTTTTTATATATTGAATATGTGTCAGCACAGTTTGGGGAAGATGGCAATACGCAGGCGGGTGGAACAGTAGGGAACAAGGGTCAGCTGTACTTCTTCCCCAAGGGGTGTTTTGTCGGTGACGGGGAGTACCTTGGGGGTGAATTCCGCTTCCATATCCAGCCAGCGGCAGGGGTCCCTGGGCAGGAGTCTGCCCTGAATGCGTTTGTAGGCCTTGACTATCCAGTTTTTGATTTCATGGCCGGAGAGGGTAATACGCAGGCTGTTTTGATCTATGCGCCAGGGCTGTGCACCCGGAGCTTTTTCACAGGTAAAGGTAACGGTGGTGTCCGGTCGGATGCCATAGTTCCATTTGCTGTCGGCATAAAGGGAATAACGGGGGAATTCGGTGTTGCCAGTTTCCCGCAGGCCCTCGATCACCATTCGTTCCTTAACGGGCAGCGCGTACAGCAGCGCACCCTTACGGATGCTGACACCGCCCGCGTTTTCCACAAAGGTGATTTCATCGGTAAAGGTAAGTACGATTTCGTCACCATCCCTGAAAGTTCGTGTCAGTTCAAAACTTCTGCCGAAATCAGCAGTTACAACTTCGCCGTTGACGGAAATTTGGGCATCTACTACCCAATTGGGTCTGCGCAGAACCAGGGAGAATTCCACTGGAGCATCGGTTTCTACCTGAAAACGTACGGTATTCTCAAAGGGGTATTCTGTGATCTCACGGATAGTGACATTATGTCCATCCATGTCTACGGCAATGGTACTGGGGCAATAGCAAACAGCACTGAGTCGGTTTTCACTGCGCATCCAGCTGTGGTAAATAAAGTTTGGCATAAAGCGGTTGACATTACCAACGCAGCAGCCACCTAGCTGTTGGGGCGCAAAGCTCATCCATTCGTGGCCGCGGTAGAATTTGGCATGGTTGCAATGGTCGTTGGCGATGACCTGATTGGGGCAGGAGAAATACTGATTGGATTTAAAATCATCATCCACAGAGCCAAGACCTGCGTTGAATACGGCATTTTCGATCCAATCGCCGTATTTGCTGTCGCCGGTGATCATGTAGAGATACCCTAAGGCCCAGGTCATATCCGAGACTACGCAGGTTTCATGCATGGCCCAGGAATCTTCACTGCCATTGAGGTATTCGGTGGAGCTGATAACACCGTCAATGATCATATTATCCCTTACGGCCTTATCGAAGGCATTGACGGCTGCCTTCTTATAAATTTCCTTGCCGGTGTACAGGTGCAGGATCGCTGCCAGTTTGCAGATCTCGCAGTAGGTGACACCGTGATTGTTGCGTGCCTTCTGACTGCCAAGCATGCCGGGCAGGGTCACATCGAACATCTTACAGTGGGGTTCAGCGCCGGTATCGTCGGAGAATATGCGATTAAAGACTTCGTAGGAGTCTTCCGCCATCTGCAGAAAACGCGTATCACCGGTCTGCCCATAAATCCAAAGTACCGATTCAATCTCCGCCGATTGGCGGACGGAGATGATCCGCAAATCGTCGATCTCATAGGCATCGGTGATGGGACGGCGCAGGAAGTGGCGCACCATAGCATCCAGGATTTCCCGGTTTCCGGTGGCTGTGTATTCTGCCATCAGCGCCCGGAAATAGACCGCGTGGGGCCATGTCAGGCCGCCTTCCAGATACTTGGGGCCAATGAAGCCGTTTTCCTGAGCGTTTTCAATGGCTGAGTAGATCTTGCTTTTGCCCAGCGTCAGAAGTGTTTCATTGTCAGCCAGGTGACCTGCGCGGATGGCACCGTCAATCCAATAGCCCGTCTGCTCAAAGGGTACCCACGCATCGTTCTTGGAGTTCAAACCACCGATGAAATGCGCCAACGCGCTGTCTGCTTCTTGCTGTGTGGCATCCCAACTGGGGAGGGTAAATGGGTGTCCGATCGAGCCAAGCCTGCCGGTGAGGCCGGTGGCCTGGGTATTTAAGTATTCCTTTGCCCAGCCTGCAGCCTTTATTTGAGAAAAATTCAGTTCCGAGTACATGGCGCTTCCTCCGGTATCATATTTCCATATCCCATTATAATGGCAACAGCAGAAAAGCACTATGGCTTTTCTGCTGTCAATTCATACTATTTTGCTGTTTTGCGGAGAATTTGAGATGGTGTGCAGCCGAAAGTCTGCCGAAACAGTCGACCAAAGTGATTATAATCTGTAAAGCCTGCCTGGGCTGCTGCTTCCGCCGGGGTGCATAAGCCTTCCTTCAGCCAGCCGTAGGCTGTGTGCAGACGAAGATCATTGATGTATTTACGCAGGGGAATTCCCATACAGGCCTTGAACAGATGCTGAAACCGGTCCTTGCTGACATACACCAAAGCGGCTAAGGTCTCCGGAGTGATGGGTTCGGCATAATGGGCCTCGATATAGTCCTTCACCGGCTGAAAACGACGCAGCAATTGGGTGTGCCTGCGGTACTCCTGATCCGACGCGGGGGTGAGTGCGTAATTTCTGGAAATGTATACCAAAAGGGACAGAAGATTCGCCTTGCAGGCTGCTTCATAACCCAGCTTTTTTTGCCGGTATTCTTCTTCAAAAGCGGACATGAGAGCGAAAATCCGGGGGTCTTGGGAAATTACCCGCTGGAAGGCAGGTGCTGCCGAAGCCAAACTCCCCGTAAGATCTTCCGGGAGAAAAATCAATATTCGTTCCTGCAGCCGTCCGGTGCAATGGCTGCTGTGGGCATCATTGCGGTTGATGACCATCAAATCACCCCGGTGTAAGGCAAACCGGGATTGATTGACCCATATGTCCAATTTGCCTTCCAGGATGTAGTGCAATTCCAGGTGCTCATGCCAGTGCAGTGGGCAAAGCTGCTGGGGTGGGGAATTGGTTTTATCGTTCTCCAGCACCACTACGGGGAAGTCCCGATTTTCGATTATGATCTTTTCATAGAACGCGGCTTCCATACAGCAAACCCCATTTCATTACAGACGCAAGGTTTCTCCGGGCTTGATCTCGTAGACATTATTTTTGCGGTCAGCGAACCAAACGGTATTGAAATTAGGATTATGAACGATATGACCGTCGGCGGTGGATTCCAAACGAGTGAAGTCCAGCCACGCGTTGTAAATTTCCATATTGGTGCCGTAGAAGATATCCGCATGACCGGCCATCTTTTCGGCAAATGCTTCGATCACATGCCAGTTGTTATCCATGTCAAATTCATAGGTATGTCCCCACAGATAGAACAGACGCGGTGTAGGATTGGGGGGATCCTTCAAAAACAGATCTGCCAGTTCCATGAGCCTGGGGTTCCTGTGGTGGCAGGTAGCGGGCATTCTCAGCCAATCGGAAGGTATATCAAATTTCTCTGTGGAGACCACGGTACGGCAGTAGCGGATGCCGCAATTGCGCAGGATCTGCACCACCTGGTCGCTGTATGTACCGTAGGGATAAGCCATGCCCTGAATGGGACGCTCAAACATGTATTCCAAGGTTCTGCGGTCTTCCAAAACCTCAGCGGTCGCATTGTCGGGGCTCAGCTTTTCCAGCCAGGGATGGGTATAGCCATGGCAGGCTACCTCGAACATATCCTGCGGATAAGCCTGCAAAACTTCGCTGCGCTTCATACGCTGCAGATTGTGCACATCCTCAGGGGTAAAAAGTCCCGCATTGATATTAAAGGTACACTTGATGCCATGCTTTTGCAGGATCTCAACCATACGAAGATCTTGCTTGACACCGTCGTCATAGCTTAAGGTCAGAGCACGGCTTTTGCCGGCAGGAAAACGTAAGTATCTTGCGATCATAATATACTTCCTTTCTCTACTGCCTGCACGGTCAGTGTATTTTCCTTGACTGTAAAACGAATGTTGTAGCCTGCGAAAGTCAATCCGTATACCCGGTTGGAATCTTTCTGATAGGAGGGTCTTGGATCGTGAGAAAGTACGCCGATGGCGGCATTTCTCTTATCCTCCGGGAGTATGGCAAGAAGATCCTGCGGGAAATCCACATCCAAAATAAAGTCCTTTGCGTTATCGGTAAAGCCGCCGGTGGCTTCCGGGTGGGAATCGCTGTAGGGAATATAAGGCTTGATATCAAAGATGGGCGTGCCGTCCATCAGATCGGCACCGGCCACATGGATCACGGTGCCGTATTCTCTGGTTTCCTCGATACCCAAAAGCCGCACGCTGGAAAGCCCCAAATTGTTGGGACGGAAAGGGGAACGGGTAGCGAACACGCCCATGCGGGTATTGCCTCCCAACCGTGGCGGACGGACCGTAGGCGACCAGCCGCTGCGGACAGCTTCGGAGAATTGCCAAATGATCCACAGGTGGCTGAAATCCTCCATGCCGCGCAGCGCGTCGGCATTGCGGAATTCAGGCTCGAAGACGATGGTGGAGCGCAGTTCATCCACAAGACCGCTTTGCCGGGGAATACCGAATTTGGTAGGGAAGTCGCTTTTCATCCTTGCGATCACCTGAATGGTTACATCCTGCACTTTATCCACGCACCTTTCTGCAAGCAAAACTGATTGCGAAGATCACCGCCAGCACCAGGCAGATGGCCGCGCCGGAGGACGCGCCCAGGAAGTAAGAAAGGATCAACCCGGTAATGCAGGCGATCAATGCAAAAATTACAGAAAACAGATGGTACTGTTTTAAATTCCGGGATACATTTCTTGCCGCTGCGCCGGGCAGCACCAGCAATGAATTGAGGATCAGCAGACCCACCCAGCTGATGGCAAGGGTGACCACCACTGCAATAACGGCGGTGAATATGCCTTGGGTCAGGGCCACCGGGATGCCGCGGGAGGATGCCAGATGGGGATGAATGGAGGCAAGGGTCAGCTTGTTAGAAAAGAATATCCAAAAACATACCACACCCAGCAGCACCAGCGCCAGCAATCCGATCTGCGACGGGGTAATAGAAAGCACATCGCCGATGAGGTAGCGGTTATATTTGGTGAAGCTGCCGCCGCCGAATGTGGCGATGAAGATACCCAGGGCCACTGCGGTGCTGGAAAATACACCGATGATGGTGTCGGCTGCCTGATTGGAACGGCTGCGGACAAAGCTGAACAGTGCCGCAAAGCCGACAGCAAACACTACAGCCACCCAGGTGGGCGCAGCTACACCGCAGATGCAGCCGATGGCGATGCCGGTAAAGGCGGAATGGCCCAGGGCATCGGAAAAGAAGCTCATTCTGCCCGTTACGATCATGGTGGAACACAGACCGAAGAGCGGCGCCATCAGAAGTACCGCCAGCAGGGCGTTTTTCATAAAGTCCCAGTGGAGCATTTCAAAGGGAAGAAGATCCCAAAGGGTATACCAAAGACTCATTGCTCGCTTCCCCCTTTCCCGTGAAAGACACTGCGAAACGCATCGCTGCCAAGAACGGCATCGGGATCGCCCTGGGCAAGAATTTTGCCGTCAATGAGGATTACCTGGTCGGCGTATTTGGGAAGCATTCCGAAATCGTGGGTGGTCATCAAAATGGAAAGATCGTAGGTTTTGCGAATCTCGTCCAGCATGTCCATCAGCTCTGCGTGTCCGGTGATATCCACACCGGACATAGGTTCGTCCAGAATCAGGATATTGGGCAGCGGCTCCAGGGCCAATGCCAGCAGAACTCTTTGCAGCTCGCCGCCGGAGAGGGTGCCTACCCGCTTATGGATCAGGTCCCGGCTGTGGACACGGTCCAAGCATTCCGTGACCTTCTGCTCCATGGATTTGCTCAGACCCAAAAAGGCGGGGCGCTTGCTCATGCAGCAGGCAAACAGATCCGCTACGGAAAAAGGATCGCCGGGATCAAAGCTGGGACTTTGGGGCACATAGCCGATTCTGGGCGGTCTTCGGTGGCGGATGCCGGGCATGGCAAAGCTGATGACACCGCTGTATTCCAGTTGACCGAGGATCGCCCGCAGAATGGTGCTTTTACCGGCACCGTTGGGACCAATCAGCGCTACCATTTCGCCGCAATGGATATGCATAGTTACATCCCGCAAAATGGGTTGACCGCCGATAGCAACCCCTACATTGTTCAGCCGCAGGCAGCAGGCGCTGTCGCAGCCTTTGTTA
>JAZNLC010000260.1:0-7279 GCA_045578895.1 Faecousia sp.
CGGTGCTGCCGTTTTTCGGGAATTATTCGCCTTCGATGTGCTGACCTTTACGAAACAGCAGGGTAATGCACCACAGGCCGGCAAGACCCACGAGGGTATAAATGATCCGGCTTACTACGGAGCCTTGACCGCCAAAAAGCCAGGCCACCAGATCAAACTGGAAAATACCCACAAGGCCCCAGTTCAAACTGCCGATGATGGACAGAATCAGTGCAATTGTATCCATAACGCTACCTCCATTCCATTTAGTGGCTGACGGTAGTTTTTCCTTATTTCAGAAAAATATACAGAAGGAAACACTTGCAATATATGTCGATTTCCATTAGAATATGGAAAGATTAATTGGAAGGATAAACTTTATGACGACACTATACGAAGGCGCTTATGCCAAATTGAATTTGACGCTGGATGTTTTGGGAAAGCGTGATGACGGCTTTCATGACATCCGCAGCGTAATGCAGGCGATCTCTGTCCGTGATGATGTAGAGATTGACATCGGCACAGGCAAGCCCTGGTGCCTGAAATGCGATATGGAAGGCATCCCGACGGATGAGCGTAATCTGGCCTGGAAGGCCGCGAAGGTTTATTTGGACGCTATGGGTAAAGATCCCGATGGCTTGGAGATCCGCATTACCAAGCGGATCCCGGAGCAGGCCGGTATGGCCGGAGGCAGTGCGGATGCTGCTGCTGTACTGCGGGCGTTGAACCGCTATTACGGCGAGCCTCTTTCTATCGGTGCTCTGGCGGAGTTGGGCGCTGAGGTTGGCAGTGATGTTCCTTTCTGCACCATTTGCGGTACAGCCATGGTGGAGGGAAGAGGCGAAAAGCTGCGCAGATTGCCGGATCTGCCGGATTGTCTGTTCGTGATCTGTAAGCCGGATTTTCCTGTATCCACACCGGAGCTTTTTGCGAAGCTGGATGAAAGGCCCATCCCCAAGCACCCCAATAATCAGATGATGGAATCCGCGCTTCTGTCCGGTGATCTGGGTAAGGTCTGCGAGAATATCTATAATGTGTTCGATCCGTTGGTGACGGAAGAACACCTGGAGCTGAACTATATCAAATCCATTTTCAACAGCTACGGCGCAGTGGCCTACCAAATGACCGGTACAGGATCCGCTGTGTTTGCCATCGTTCCCGAATTTGAGTACGCTGCGGTTATCTGCAACATGCTCAAGGAGAACTACCCCAATATTTACATCGCTAAGCCTGTTTGACAATTGTATGCCACCTGCGCAAATGCCTGCGCAGGTGGTTTTTTGCGTAAAGGCAGTTTCCTTTTTTCCACAGTTGTGATATGATAGAAAAAGAAGTTTGAAAGGTGGTGGCACGGATGCTGAAGCTCATTTTAAGTGAAGATTGGGTCGCAGGCCGTGACGCGGTTTTGGAGCGGATCAGCCGGGATGTGCGGCAATGCAAGGGCAACCGCATTCTTATGGTACCGGAACTGATTAGCCACGATATGGAGCGCAGATTTTGCGCTGCTGCGGGCGATACTGCCAGCCGTTACGGCGAAGTGCTTTCCTTTACCCGTTTGGGCCGCCGGGTGTCTGACAGTGTGGGTGCTGCGGCGCAGGTCTGCCTGGATAATGGCGGGAGGGTGGTAGCAATGGCTGCCGCAGCCCGGCAGCTTCACAGCCGGCTGAAAGCCTACGCCCGGCTGGAGACCCGCCCTGAATTTCTTGCGGGCCTTGTGGATGCGGTGGATGAATTCAAGCGCTGCTGCATCACAGCGGCCGACCTGAAGGCCGCTGCTGAACAAACGGAAGGCGGCTTTGCCCAAAAGTTGGAAGAACTGTCGCTGCTTTTGGAAGCCTATGACGGTCTGTGCAGCCGGGGGAAGAAGGATCCCCGTGATCAGATGACCTGGCTGCTGGAGCAGCTGATGGACAGTGATTTCGGACAAAACCATGTTTTCTATATTGACGGCTTCCCGGATTTTACACGGCAGCACATGGCAATTTTAGAGTATCTGATCCGGGTCAGCCCGGAAGTAACGGTGAGCCTCAACTGTGATGTGCCCAATTCGGCACAGCCTGCTTTTGAAAAAGCCGGCATGACTGCGGCGCAGCTGATCCGCTGCGCCCAACAGTATGGAATCCCCTTTGAGATTCTGCGCCTGGAAGGGGAAGAAACACTACTGTGGCATGTGCGCCGTAATCTTTTCCAGGGAAGCACCGCGGCTGTCCCGGCACTGCGTGAAAGGCTGACTGTATACCGCGCGGATTCTTTGTATAAAGAATGTGTTGCCGCAGCCCAGCGCACCATGGAGCTGGTACGGTCCGGCTGCCGCTACCGGGATATCGGCATTGTCTGTACCGACATGGGTGAATACACCCATGTGCTAAAACTTGTGTTTGACCGCTGCGGCATTCCTCTGTACCGCTCCGGAACGGAAGAGATTCTGCAAAAAACGGTAATCAGCACGGTTCTTTCCGCGCTGGATGCGGCTTTGGGCGGTTTTGAACTCCACGACACCATGCAGTATCTTAAATCCGCCCTGTCGCCGCTGGATATGGAAACCTGTGACAAGCTGGAAAACTACGCCATTACCTGGGGCATTCGTGGTAATCACTGGCTCCATCCGTGGCAGAACCATCCGGGCGGCTTGGGCGTGGACTGGACAGACGAGGCCAGGGCAGAACTTGCGGCACTGAATGCCGCAAGAGAAAGTTCTCTCTTGCCGTTACTGCATCTGCGGGATGGCTTCCGCCGGGCGGTAAAGCTGAGCCAGCAGGTGGAAGCGATCTATTGCTTCTTCGAGCAGATCCGTTTGGCTGAGCGCCTGGGGGAACTGGCGGATGCCATGGATGCGGGAGGGGATAACCGCAGCGCGCAGATCCTGAATCAGTTGTGGGATATCCTGCTGTGTGCCTTGGAGCAGCTCCATGCCGTACTGGGCGAAACCGTGTGGGAGACAGAACACTTTACCCGTTTGTTCACCCTGCTTTTGAGCCAGTACGATGTGGGTACCATCCCGCCGGTGCTGGACGCGGTGACTGCAGGCCCGGTCAGCGCTATGCGCTGCCAGAAAGTGAAGCATTTGATCCTATTGGGAGCCCAGGAAGGTGCGCTGCCCGGCTATTGTGGCAGCAGTGGTGTGCTGACAGATCAGGAGCGCACCGTTTTACGGCAAATGGGCGTTCCTCTGACCGGCGGCGGTATGGAAGGCTTGCAAAATGAATTTGCTGAGATTTATGGCGTATTTTGCGGCGCGAGAGAATCGGTATCGGTCTGCTGCGGACAGGGACAGCCTTCTTTTATCTACCGCAGGCTCAGCGCTATGGCAGGCGGCGAGCTTCCTGCACCGGAATTTCCGGCCGGCGGTGATCCCATGGATATCGTTGCGGCTTTGGTTGCTGCCAATGATGCCCACAGCGCTGACGCTTTGGCGCTGGATGACCTGTATGAGCAACTCCTGCAAAAGAGAAACTATACCCTGGGTGCTGTTGGCAAGGAGAACATCCGAAATCTTTACGGCAGAAAACTGCGGCTTTCCGCTTCCCAGGTGGATAAGCAGGCCCAGTGCCGGCTGTCCTATTTCCTGCGCTATGGTCTTCGGGCAAAGGAGCGCAAAGAAGCCACGGTAGATCCAGCGGAATTTGGTACCTACGTCCATGCTGTACTGGAGCACACCGCAAAGAAGGTTATGGATCTGGGGGGCTTCCATCAGGTATCACTGGATCAAACCATGTCCATCGCCATGGATTATTCCGAGCAGTATACCGCTGAGCGGTTCAGCCAGCTGGATTCCCAGCGGATGACCTATCTGTTTAAGCGTAACATCCGGGAACTGGCTATGGTTGTGGAAGAACTGTGGCAGGAGCTGAGTACCAGTGAGTTCATTCCCGTGGGCTTTGAAGTTGCCTTCGGTGATGGTGGGCAGATGCAAGCCATCGATATTCCCAACGGTGCCATGCAGGCGCAGCTTCGGGGATTTGTCGACCGGGTGGATACCTGGAGCAACGGCTATACCAATTATTTCCGGGTGGTGGACTATAAGACAGGCCGGAAGGATTTCGACTACTGCGATGTGTTCAACGGCATCGGCCTGCAGCTTCTGCTGTACCTCTTCGCCTTGGAAGACGGCGGTGAGCCGGTGCTGGGCCAGCGGTCAAAGCCTGCCGGTGTCCAGTATTTCCCGGCAAGGTCTCCCTACCTCAGCGCCAACGGACGATTGGATGCGGAACAGGCGGAAGCCAGGCGGGCAAAAGACTTGAAACGAAAGGGCCTGATTCTCAGCGATGAGTCGGTAATCGCGGCCATGGAGCCGGAAGGCAGTCCCAAACGTTTGAACTGTAAATTCGGTAAGGATGGTACCTTGAGCGGCGATATTGCCGACCGGGAACAGCTTTCCCAACTGAAGGGCTATGTATTCCATATCCTTGCGAAGCTGGTTGAGGATATCGCCTCCGGCAATGTTGAGCCAAATCCCTATTGCCGTGGCAGCAGCCAGGATGCCTGTACCTGGTGCCCGTATAAGGCTGTGTGCCATTTCAGTGAGGTTACAGGCAGGCGAAACTATAAAACCATGACCGCCCAGCGGTTCTGGGAAGAGATCGGAAAGGAGATGGACCGCCGTGGCTGAAAAACTGACACCCCAGCAGCAGATGGCAGTGGAAAACCGGGGCGGCAAGCTGCTTGTATCGGCTGCGGCCGGCTCCGGTAAAACCAAGGTTCTGGTGGACCGTTTGCTGAAATATATCCGTGATCCTTACGATCCTGCCAATATTGACGATTTTCTGATCATTACCTACACAAAGGCAGCGGCTGCGGAGCTTCGCAGCAAGATCGCGGTGAAGCTTTCCGAGCATATTGCCGCAGATCCCAGCAACCGCCATTTGCAGCGGCAGCTGCAACGCCTGTATTTGACCAAGATATCCACCGTTCACTCCTTCTGCTCTGATATCCTTCGGGAATTTGCTTACCGGCTGGATATTTCTCCGGACTTCCGGGTTGCGGATGAAAATGAGATCCTTCAGCTCCGTTGCCGTGCTATGGAGCAGGTGCTGGAAGCCGCCTATGATGCCATCGGCAGCGATGCTGACCTCCAGGCATTCGTGGATTCTCAGGGACTGGGCCGTAACGATGCGCTGGTGCCGGAGATCATCCAGTCTGTCTATGACAGTGCCATGTGTCATACCGATCCCGGTAAATGGCGGCAGAAATGTTTGGATGATGCCCAGGCGGAAGAAGTGGAAGACCCTTCCCAAACGCTGTGGGGCCGGTATCTGATGGATGACCTCTTCATTGCTTTGGAGGATCAGATCGGGGCAATGTCCCGGTGCGCGGATGCGCTGGCGGCAGTACCCGGCATGGAAAAACCTGCGGCACTCCTTACGGATACCGTCAATCAGCTGAAACACTTACGATGCAGCACCACTTGGGATGAAGTGGTATCCCGAAAGCAGATCGATTACGGACGGCTTATTTTTCCCAAAAAGGTGGATGCACCGGAGATCACAGAACCTATCAAGGCAGTGCGTGCTGCCTGCAAGGAACTGATCGAGGAAAAAACAAAGATTTTCTCCGCTTCTGCCGCGCAGGTTTTGGACGACCTGAACCGTTCTGCGGCTGCTGCCAGAGGCTTGATGTCTCTTGTGGATGCTTTCGGAGAACAGTTTACCGGATTGAAGCGGATGCGCCGGGTGCTGGACTTCAGCGACCTGGAGCATAAGACCTTGGATCTTCTGCTGGGTAAAAGCCGCGGCGGCCCAACTGCCGCCGCAGTTGAGATCGGAAACCGCTTCCGTGAGATCATGGTGGACGAGTATCAGGACTCCAACGGTGTCCAGGATGCCATTTTCTCCGCTTTGACCATGAAGAAGCAGAACCTTTTTATGGTAGGCGATGTAAAGCAATCCATTTACCAGTTCCGCCTGGCGGATCCGGATATCTTTTTGCAAAAGTACGCGGCCTATGCCGATGCGGAGACTGCGGCACCGGGGGAAGGGAGAAAGGTCATTCTTTCCAGTAACTTCCGCTCCGGTGGCGGTGTGATCGAAGGCGCGAATCATGTGTTTGCAGCCTGCATGAGTGAAGCCGTTGGCGGCATCGACTACGGCGAAGCGGAAGCACTCCGGGAGGGTATCCCCCATATCCCCATAGACGAACCGGAAGTAGAGCTTTACGGCATTCGCGTTCAGGAGGATACTTATGCGGAGGAAGCGGCATTTGTGGCAGAACGGATCTGCCAGCTGACAGACGGAAACCATTTTGTACGCCAGGGAGAAACCCTTCGCCCCATTACGGTGGATGATGTGGTGATCCTGCTCCGTTCCCCCGGCTCAGTGGGTATGGACTTTGCCCGAGCGCTGGAACAGCGGGGGATCCGCTGCGCTACCGGTGCCGGCACAGATCTACTGGTTGCCCCGGAGATTCAGACCATGCGCTGCCTGCTGCAGGTCGTCAGCAACCCCCAGCCGGATATTCCGCTTCTGGCGGTGCTGGCAAGTCCCGTATTCGGTTTTACCGCAGATGATCTGGCGATGATCCGCAGCGAAGACCGCTACTGCTGTTTCTACGATGTGCTGCAAAAAAGTGCCAATGAAAAAGCAGCAGCGTTTTTGCAGGTACTGCGTGCCTTGCGAACCGCTTCCGTTACCGGGACATTGGCAGAGCTTTTGGAGAAAGTGTTCCATCTGACGCGGCTTGATACCATTTACCGTACTATTGACGGCGGTACCGTTTCGGAAGAAAACCTGCAGGCTTTCTACCAGCTGGCTGTGGATTTCAGCTCCATGGGCGGCGGAGACCTTGACAGGTTTCTGTCTCATTTAGATGCTCTTGAAGAGCGGGGATTGCCTGGATCTTCATCGGAAAGCGCTGGGGGCTGCGTTACCATTATGAGTATCCACAAGTCCAAGGGCCTGGAATTTCCAGTGGTATTTCTCAGCGGACTTTCCAAGCGCTTCAACCGGGAAAGCCTGCGTCAGCCGGTATTATGCCATAAGGACATGGGATTGGGCCTTTCCTGCGTGGACCATGATCACCGTGTCCGCTATCCAACCGTTTCCAAGGCAGCGATCACAGCAAAAATGGAATCGGACAGTATCAGTGAGGAAATGCGGGTACTTTATGTTGCCATGACCCGCGCCCGTGACCGGTTGATCATGACTTATGCTTCTCAAAGTCTGGAAAAGGATATCTCGGACATCGCACTGCGGATGGACATTTCCGGTAAATTGGCCATGACCCGCAATGTCAGCTGCCCCGGCTTATGGGTGCTTTACAGTGCCCTGCAGCGTACAGAGGCTGGGGAATTCTTTGGCATTGGCGG
>JAZNLC010000261.1:0-3215 GCA_045578895.1 Faecousia sp.
AACAGACTGGTCGTTATAGTAATCTATAAAATTCTTCTGCACACTGCCGGGATCCGCCTCTGTGCTGCCGAAAGGCTCCATCACAGGCTCCATAACCGGCGGAAGCACTGTCAGGTCCGGGTCTCGGGCGTACATAGCGAAAAAATCCTGGAGATTATCTGGGGTCAGCGTACCATCGTAGCTGTTTGTGCGCTCTGTATTCCACAGACCGTCCATGGGGACTGTATGTGCTTCCTCATCCAAAGTATCCTCCGGAGGGATGGGTTCCATGCCGATCAGAGACATTGCCCATGCAAGTTCTTCATCAATGACATAGTAGGTCGGCTCCGGAATATCCTCCAGAGGGTCCTCCCACTGACTGATATGCTCAGGAATGCCCGGAACCGTCTCCTGAGGACCTTCTGCCGGATGCTCATCCCCACGAATACCACTCAGAAGATTGCTCGGACCGGAATTTTCTTCCGAATCCGGATCGCCGCCAAAGCAGCCGGTCAGAAGCAGAGTAACGCACAGAAGCATTGCAATCATCCGTTTCATACTGACCTCCTATCCGCCGATGTGGATGGTGATGCCACCCTCCAGCGGTCTCCAAATATTCGCATCCCAGATCACGGCCTCCTCGCCTTCACCAATGTCCCTCTTTGTCTGCCCAAACATAAGCATGCCCACATCACCGGCGGCACGGTCACGATAAATGCGAATACCATCGCCACCGCCCTCCATGCCCTCGGCGTGAAGCGCCATATCGACGACAACATAACCGGTCAAATTCTCATTCGCATCCTGGAAACCCACGGAGGTTTCCACTGTGATGTTTCGGGTAGAACTCACTCTTATCTCGTCTACATCAAAGCTGGCACTGTCAAATTTGATCCGCATGGGCAGTCCTTTGGCTCTGCTGGAAAAGGTGCTGAGCAGGTCCGAAGCCGTGATTCTGAAGGATGCATCATTCAGAATAATGGATCGGTTGATAATGGTTCCGCCGTTCATGCGTACTTTATAGAAACCGCTGGAAATCACATCTGTCAGCCATCCTTCTTTGAAATTGCCAAAACCGCCGTACCAAAGCTTTTGATCAAAGGGCCGCATATTATGGCTGGCATACAGGGCGACGGTTCCTTCAAATACGCCCTTCGGAGATGTAGGACTGACACTTTCTCCATACATATCCACCACAACATTCCACCGCTGCAAATTGTTTTCCGAACCACAGAAGGAGAAGTAGCGATCCCGGGTGCTAACGATTTTCAGTCTCCAGGTTCCGGAGCTACCGTCACGCTGCGACAGCAACAGATTGACCGCATCATAGAAATTATTCAGGAAATCCCTGGCATTGACCGCTTCCACACGCCGCATCCACCGCTCTACATCCAGTTGATATTCCTTGTAGGATATTTTCAGTGTCTCAATCAACATGGCCATAGGGTTGACCTTGCCAATTTTCCCCCAGTCTACAGAGAACTGGTCGGCAAAGGAATCAAAGGATGTATTGAATACCTTCCAGAATGCTTCATCAAGAGCGGCATCCTGCAGATTGTCGCCAATCTCGCCCAATTCCTTAATTACAGCATCAATGGCAAACTCCGCAATGGTCTGTCCCTTGTCTTCGCTGAGCAGAATCTTGCAAATATCCTCCACCAAAAATGTTCCGATCTCCTGTGCCGTATCTCCACCGAAAATCGACAGCAAATTGGAGGCAATACGGACACCGTCTTCGTATGTGAACTGACGATCCCTTTCCGATGCTTTGATTTTCTTCTGGGCATCCAGAAGATCACGCTCGCTAAGACCCGTGGCTTCAAAGAACTCCCCTATGGCATCGTTGATATCACCGAGATGGAAGTTGTTGGTGCAACGCAGGGTGCCGCTGAATTTCAAGTCTCCGATGGTCAGCGAAGCAGGATATACCCGACCGTTGGTGCTGTAGTTAAAGCGACTGTAATCCACACCGGCATAGTCAGCCGAAACGGTGGGAGTCATCCATAAGGTCATGGAGATAATCATTACCAGACAAAGAACCCAACTCAAAAGTCTTCTGTGTTTCATGAAATCCCTCCTTCCAGACTGTCGCAGAACGCAGCCAGCTCGTCTGTAAACCGGTCACTTGCTCTGGCAGCAGCCAGATGTTCCTTATACAGTGTTTCTTCTCCGGCAGAAAGCCAGAAGGCTGCAGCCAAGGCATTGAGTCCAGGATGCGTTTCATCCAGAGCAAGACCGCCGCGTAAATAGGCAAGAACAGTTTCCGGACTTTCCAGTTTGATGGCCTGCATAGCACATACCACATAGGAGTCCGACAGGAAAGGGTTAGTCTGCAGCGCTTTTTCGTAGTAGTCCAACGCAAGCCAATTATTTCCTGCCTCCAGTGCAACTGCGGCACAGGCTTGGTGGTACTCAGCGCTGAACTCATAGCCGCTGCGTTCGGCTGCAAGTGGCTCTGTGGGCCACAGACTCAGCAGATGATCCTCAAAAGCCTCCAGTTTTGCCTTTACCTCCTTAAGTCCTGCAGTACTCATGTTTGGAAGTATAGCAAAGCCTTCAGCACCATAGACCTGTTGTGGGTTCATAGCAGCCATATCCAGACAAGCCTCTGCCCGTGCGGTGTCACCGGTTTGACTGCATACCAGTGCCTCCAACTGGAACGGGCATGGGCACACAAGGCTGATGTCTCCAATTAAATCCCAGCCTACATAGTGTTCGGTCTCAACCGCTTCGCCCCGAGCCTCCAACAGCAGATCTGCCGCATAACGCAGAGAACTGGTGCAGCTGAGTGCATAGCAGAAACTGTACTCTGCAGGCCAGATCAGCCCGTAGGAAAGGAATGCGGCACCTTCATCCCGGAGTGTCATAATGGTTTGGGCATAGTCAGCCAGCGGTGCGGCTTCACCGCTTAGCTCCAGCCTGACCCGGTTGGTCTCCTCCATCTCCTGTGAAAGATCTACAAAGGCTTCAATATTGCCCTGCTGACCGGGAATTACAGGATCTTTCTGGTTCCCGTTTTGGTCGCAGCCCGACAGCAACAGAACCAAAATTAAAATCAAGATTATTCGGCGTTTCAATCAAATCACCTCTTCCTGAAGCACCATACGGCGTGGTCAATAGGACAGATTTTCCACCATGTCGGAGAAGCCAACCTCCAGAATACAATCATAATCGTAGTAGTTGGAAATTGCGTAAATGCCGTCTTTCTGCAGGCAACAGCGGTAGCCGTCCTCACC
>JAZNLC010000262.1:0-6878 GCA_045578895.1 Faecousia sp.
GCTCATGTACGGCGTGCTGTACTGACCGGCGCCCCCGAAGGCGTCGCTGACCCTGATGGTCAGCAACGGCTTTTGGGCGTCATGTTGGTGCAGAATCCCTTTAGTAGTACACTGGTAGTACAAACGGAACAAAACCTTGTAAATTGCCGTATATCAAGGCATATTCTGTCATTTGCTGTCTGGCTCAAATCCTGCCGTGGCATAAAAATAGGATTTTTATCATGGTTTTTACCCCTTTATATGTGTTCATAACCCTGCAAAATTGTTTTTTCTCCCACAAAGGTTGTGTAAAAATGTTGGGACAAAACCGCAGGTGTCCGTAACTGCGCACAGATATGCACCATCGTGGTGTCAAAAAGGTGTCAGTTTTTCTTGGTTAAGTATACCACAGAAGAATGGGATTTGCATAGGAAAAATTAAGGAAAGCCTGAATTGCCCCTGTTCACTATGCGCAAAGCCTCCTGCAAAAAGCAGGAGGCTTCGGCAAAAGAGAAACAAGGAGTATTATGGGATGGTTCAGGCCAGATCCTCGCCATCGCTGGCGATCATCTTCTTGTACCAGTAGAAGGAATCCTTCTTATAGCGCTTTAGGGAGCCATTGCCCTGGTCGTCCATGTCCACATAGACGAAGCCGTAGCGCTTCCGCATCTCGCCGGTGCTGGCAGAGACCAGGTCGATGCAGCCCCACATGGTGTAGCCCATCAGGGGAATGCCGTCCAGCAAAACCGCATCCTTCATGGCCTGAATATTGCCCCTGAGATAATCGATGCGCTCGGGGTCATGGACAGTGCCATCGGCTTCCAGCTTGTCTGCCCAGCCGATGCCGTTCTCTACGATGAACAGAGGCTTCTGGTAACGGTCGTACAAAGTGTTCAGAGAGATGCGCAGGCACTGGGGATCGGTCTCCCAGCCCCATTCGTTGGCAGTCAGGTAGGGGTTCTTCATGCCGTGGATGCCGTTGCCGCCGCCACTCTTAATGAAATCACCGTGGGTCGTAAAGGTGGAAGAACCGTAGCAGGAGAAGCTCAGGAAATCACAGGTATAGTTTTCCAGCAGTTCCATGTCGCCGGGCTGGACATCCAGCACGACGCCCTTACGCTCGTACTCCTTCAGCTTGTAGTTGGGGTACTTGCCCCGCATCTGTACATCGCTGTAGAACAGGAACTGTTCCTGGCTTTTTTTCTGGACGAACAGCTGGTCTGCGGGATCGCAGGTTTCGGCGTACAGGGGCTGATAGGCCAGCATCATGCCAACCATGTTCTCAGGATCGATTTCATGAGCAGCCTTGACCGTCAGAGCACTGGCCAGGAACTGGTGCAGCGCAGACTGCGCAATGTTCTGGGGATTCGCATGGAGAACGCCGATGGTGGAGGGCTGCATAAACTCCATCATATTGATCTCGTTAAAGGTCAGCCAGTACTTGACCTTACCCTTATAACGCTCAAGGACGGTGGTGGTGTACTTGACAAACAGGTCGATAACGGCTCTGTCCAGCCAGCCGCCATACTTAATGACCAGATCAACAGGGATCTCAAAGTGGGACAGCGTAACCAGAGGCTCGATGTTATGCTTGCGCAGCTCGTCAAACACATCGTCGTAGAACTTCAGGCCCTCCTCATTGGGGGTTTCGGACTCCAGCACCGGGAAAATCCGGGGCCAGGAAATGCTCATGCGGAAGGTGCGGAAGCCCATCTCCGCCATCAGAGCGATGTCCTCCTGATAGTGATGATAGAAGTCGGTAGCCTTGTGAGAGGGATAATAGTATCCGTCAAGAACGGTGGGAACAGCACCTTCAGGGAATTCCATAGGGGCACCGAACTTCATCTCCACCACGCCGGTCTCGCCGGTTTCAGGAATGATCCAGCCGATCTTTCTGGGATTCTTATGGCTGCCTGCGGTGGTCACGTCGATCATGGTAGGAGCTTTGCCGCCCTCACCAAAACCACCTTCAAACTGATTTGCCGCAGTTGCGCCGCCCCACAAAAATTCTTTCGGAAACTTGCTCATAGTTGCCTCCTTTTTAGTGAATCAGAGTCAGCAGTTCTTCTTCCTTCTCAATGGCGCCCAGCTTCATGGAGACCACATCCAGATAATCGTCGGTGTTGGAAACAATGACGGGGGTCACCATGGAATAGCCTTCCTTACGGATGGCATCCATGTCACAGGTGATCAGCAGCTGACCCTTCTTAACCTTATCGCCCTGCTCAACATGGGTGGTGAAGTATTTGCCTTCCAGCTTTACGGTGTCCATACCCACATGGATCAGCAGTTCTGCACCGTTCTCGCTCACCAGACCCACAGCGTGCTTGGTGGAGAACAGCATGGAAACAGTGCCGTCGCAGGGAGCGTACACATGACCGTCAGCAGGCTCGATGGCGATGCCCTTGCCCAGCATTTCGCTGGAGAAGGCCTCGTCCTGCACTTCGCTCAGGGGGATGGCTTTGCCGTTCATGGGGCTGACCATGACTTCCTTTTTGACACTCAGATCATTTCTTTTTTCGGATTTGGGAGCCTCAGCACCTGCATCCTTAAAGGTGACGAAAGACACAGCGAAGCCTGCTGCAGCGCAAGCAACCAGAAGGATCAGTGCAGTGATCATGGAGCCTGCGGGGTTGGCGGGATTGACCAGAGCGGGGATGCAGAAGACACCCATACCGCCCATAGTGTAACAAGTCACACCAAACAGCGCCATCACGGCACCCATAACAGTAGAAACCAGGCAGGTGTACAGGAACTGCTTGCCCTGGGGCAGCGTAACACCATAGATGGCGGGTTCCGTAACACCGAAGATACCGGAGATCCAGGCAGGCAGTGCAATGTTCTTCAGCTTCTTGTCCTTGGTCTTAACCCAGATGCCCATAACGGAACCGGTCTGAACGAAGGAGCAAACCAGCATACAAGCCATCAGAGGCTGCGGCACACCGCCGATCAGAGCCATAATAAAGGTCATGATCAGAACATGGTGGATACCGAACAGAACCAACACCTGCCACAGACCGCCCAGAGCAGCACCGGCAACGATGGGGCTGAAGTTGTAAATAAAGCCAAAGAAGCCGCTGATCATGCCAGCCAGCATATTGGCAACGGGTCCGATGACACAGAAGCCCAGGGGCAGGCAGACCATCATAATGATAACGGGGACAACGAAGGTCTTGACCACATCGGGAACAACCTTGTTCAGCCACTTCTCAAAGGGAGCGGCCACCAGACAGAGCAGAACGGTGGGCATAACAGTGCTGGAGTAGGAAGCATTGACCACAAAGCCAAAGACGTTCAGGTCGACACCCTGGATGGCGGGATACAAAAGGCCTGCACCCAGCATCATGCCCAGGAAGGGGTTGCCGCCCATCTTTTTGAAGGTGGTATAGCCCACAACCACAGGGAAGAAGTAGAACATAGACTGACCGGCAGCATCAAACAGCTGGTACAGGCCGTCGGTTTCAGCCAGAATACCAAACATCTTGCACAGGATCAGAATGCCCTGAATGATACCGCAGGCACACAGAATGCTGATCGGGGGAACAAAGATACCGGAAATCATGTCCAGAATCAGCTCACCCAGACCCATCTTGGGCTTCTCGGCAGCCTCACCGGTCTTGATGCCGACAATCGCACAGACATCCTTGAACACCTCGGGCACATGGTTGCCGATGACAACCTGATACTGGCCGCCGGCCTTCATAACGGTGACCACGCCGTCCATATTCTTCAGGACTTCGTCATTGGCCTTGGCCTCGTCCTTCAGAGTGAAGCGCAGTCTGGTGACACAATGGGCGACATTGGTGATATTTCCCTTGCCGCCTACGTTTGCAACAATGCTCTTGGCTAAACTTTCGTATTTACCCATTTCGGTTTCCTCCTAAAAATTGTGATAAATAGTAATTGTATAGAACAATCAGTCCCATATTCGTCGCGAGCGAACAAGGCAGTATAGCCAACCAAATGTCACCATCTCTGATCATTGCACAGGTTATGAAGGGGTTTCAGTCATTCTGGGGGTTGTATACCGTGCGTTCAATATGTACCATCAGGTACAGCTTTTCATCTGTACTCAGGTCATGATGGAAATTGTTCCGAATATACGATTCGATCTTCAGGACGCACTTATAGGAATTCTTGTATTTTTTCTTCAGCAGCTCAAACAGGCTGTCATCCCCATCGTCCTTGTAGGTGGTATTGGTTACAAGACGCTGGGCAAAAAAGCGGATGTGGGTAATGAAGCGGTAATAATGGATGGATTTCTCATCAAACTCCATCCGGAAGAAATAGCGGACGATATTATTGATATCCTGGATCACCTTTGTGATGGCATATACATGCTCAAGAGAGCCGTTGTCCAGCGCTGCGTCTACAAAGTGGATGGTAATAAACGCAGCTTCGTCCTCCGGGAGCTTTACCTTGAATTTCTCTTCGATCATCTTCAGAACATGCAATCCAATTTCAAATTCCGGCTCATAGAAACGCTTGATCTCCCAGAGCATGGGGTTTTTCAGGGAAATGCCGTTAAGGAATCTGGAAATTGCATTGTAGATGTGATCACTCAGAGAAACGCAGAGAGAATCGCTGAATTTCTTGCCCAGGGTAATACGGGCATACTGGATCGCATCATCTGCCAGTTGAATGTACTCCATAGGGATCACATCGGAAAACTGTTGGAACTTGTGGCTGGCATTTTCATCCTGCATGTGGAAATACTTGTCTACCTTAGATTCATCCAGCAGGTCATCCGCTTTTTTCTGGAAGCCAATTCCCTTGCCCATTGCAATGACCTCTTTGCCATCCTCATCGATAAACAATACGACGTTGTTATTGAATACTCTGTGTATCTTTATCATAAGCCTACGTCCTCTCTAACAGCCTTTATGGTATGAAAAAACTGCATAAGGATACTATAAGTATAATATCCCTATGCAGGTATAGCTCACAATCGTAATCACTATCCGCAAGTGCTACATTCTATTCAGTTGAAAGGTCTAGCCTGCCGAACAGTAACTATCCACATTCCACATACATGATACCACGGTGTTTTCCGTTTTGCAACAGTAAATTCAGAAAAAATTCATTATTTACGTATTCGTGCAATTTTGGTTATCTGGTTAGTTAAAAATGCCGAAATATGATCATAGGCTTTCCTTTTTATCCTGTCTTCGGCTTCAAAATCGACAGCATCGCCTTCTCGGCGTGCTCGTAACTGGCGTGGGTATAGGTATTCATCGTGATCCCTGCGTCCGAGTGACCCATCAGGTATTGCAGGGATTTGACATCCATTCCGGCGTTGGCCATGTTGGTACAGAAGGTGTGGCGCAGGACATGGGGCGTGACCACCGGGAGGGGTTCTGTGTGGGTGCGGCGGTATTTGTCCATCGCATGTTTCAGGTGGTGGTCAAGGTGCAGTCCCACATAGGGATTCTGATTCTTGTCCAGCAGGAGGAATCCCGTGTGACCGTCCACCATCAGCTCCTTCTGGGGCTTGGGGCGGCTTCTCAGGATGTTTTTCAGGCTCCGGTATACCTCGTCCGTCATGGGGAGCATACGGATGCCGCATTTGGTCTTGGGCTGCTGTATGTGGTAGACTCCGCCCCTTTCCTTGATAAGCTGCCGTTCCACCCTGACCCTGCGGCGGTCGAAGTCCAGATCCGAGATGGTCAGCCCGCACAGCTCTCCGATCCGCAGGCCGGTATGAAGCAGCAGGTTGAACTCGTCATAATACCGCCTGTAATAGGAATCCGTCCGCAGGAAGTCCATGAGCCGCTTCTGTTCCTCCGGGGTCAGGGCTTCTCTGGGCACGGTCGTATTCTCGATCACTCCCGCCAAACTGAAGGCGAAGGGATTGCGGCGGATCACATCCTCCTCCCAAGCCATCTGAAAGGCGGGCTTGCAGACACCCCGGACGCTGGTGATGGTGGAATATCCACGGCCATCGGCCTGGAGCTTCTGAAACCAGAGCTTGGCATCGGAAACCTTGATGGTGCTGATCCGTCTGTAGCCGAAGTTCTCCTTCTTCACCAGATTCAAAACGAAGCCGTAGCCGACCTTCGTGTGATGCCGGTTTCCCTGCTTCAGGGCAACATAGCGTTCCAGAAGCTCGATCACCGTGATCTCGCCGTCCCGGTAGTCGATGCCGTCGCTGAGGTCGTTCTGGATCAATGCCTCCTTCCTGCGCAGCTCATGGAGGTCACGGGCATAGATCGTATGCCTGTCGCCCTTGAGGTCGTTGTAACGGAACATGAATCGGCCATCCTTACGCTCAGTCTCTCCGCTGCGGAGGAGGCGGCCTTTGGAGTCTTTTCGTTTGGTGCTTCCGGCCATATAGGCTCCTTTCCGTGGGGAGCGGTGGCTCCCCACTTTTTGTATATCGATCAGATGGAGTAGGCAGTCTCCAAAAATTTCTCAAACTTTTTGCGCTTGATCAGCCGCTTGGAACCCACGAAGATCACGCAGTCGCACCGCTTGTCGTTCGTCAGCTCCCGCAGCTTGTTGATGCCGATCCCAAAATAGGACGCACTTTCCTCCAGTGTCAGATTGCTCTTTTCCCAGATGGGGACATAATTCTTGGGGAGTTCCGCTCTGGTGTGTTCGGCGGTATGCGGCTGCTGCTTGGTCTTCCACTGAACGAGCTGGGCGATCCTCGCCGCCTGAGAAGCAATGTTACAACGAGAGTCTATGACGTTCTCAATGGCAGCATCTATCAGGCCGGTAAAAGCAGCATCGACCGGAATTTCATTGGTAGTTGTATTCATAATAATCTCCTCTCTATCTCTATCAGAAGAAATACTCGATGGCCTGGAAGTGCCGGTAGTATTTCTCAAGCAGGTCAGGGGGCAGGGAGGCGAGGTCTTCCGCTCCTAACCCCGTGACCAAAAAGGTTCCGCAGATGA
>JAZNLC010000263.1:0-7628 GCA_045578895.1 Faecousia sp.
CCCACAGCGGCTGAAATTATGGATCCATTTTATAGGGTTTTTCGGCAGGGTAGCCACCCTGAAGCTTTTGCATGGTCCTGGACACGGCATCTCTTGCGTTGCCCCAATCCTTACCGGCAGAGCGGTAGTCAAACATGGACACAAAGTGATCCAGGTCGCCCTTGACCCGCAGCAGATTTTCTTTCATCAACCCAATAACAGTGGGATAAAACCATTCCCGCTGCCCATTGGGCAGTTCCGTTTTTGCCAACTCCAAAAGCTCGGCAAAGTGGCGCATACAGAAGCCTTTGCTGTTTTCCACACGGCTGCGGAATTCTTCCTCCTTCAGCAGCACAAAGAAGGTGTGGAAATACCGCTTCATGTTGTATTCCAACTTTTGGCACAGGCAGCAGGTAGCCGTTTTTTCCTTTGACCATGTCAAAAGGCTGCTGTCCTCGCCGTCCTGCTTCTTGCCGAACAGCGGCCGTTTGGCAGGCAATTCAAAGTTTTTCTCTTCCTTTTCCAGTTCTTCCAACAGGCCCGCCAGATAGGTCTGCATGATGAGTGCGCTTCCCAGCTGGTTGCTGAATTCGTACATTTTCTTGTAGTGTTCCCGGCAAAAGCCCTCTTTGTCGGTCATGGCCCGGACATCCGGCTCCATATAACTGGCCCCTGGGCCCAGGATATAACGAATGGAACGCTGCTCCGCCATTCTTTCCAGATAGCAGAAGGGACATTCGTCGTTGGACGCAAAGGCCTCGTTGACCGGGATGGTATCGATTTGTTCTCTCATAGGCTTACTTCATGTACTTCAGGGTCACAGTGCCGTCTTCATTGTAGCAAACCGCCTGCTGATCCATGGTCAGATCATCGATGCACCGGAAAAATGCTTCCATAGAGGGGAAGGGCGCTTTGAAGTTTGCCTTGATTTCTTCCACACGGGCGCCGTCATTTTCCAGGAGCTTCACCAGCATATTGGCCTGGACACGGGCAGAATCCACCGTAGCGGTATAAACATCGGTAATGAAGTAATCCGCGCCGTGGCCACGGCCCACCGCGCCGCCGATATAGGGATGAATAGCAGGCATGACCATGGACACATCGCCCAGGTCGGAGCAGCCGGTTCCCCAACCCTCTGCTTCATAATTGACAGTCTCCAAAGTTTCTTCCATGGCTTCTTTCGTCACCTGCATCATACCCAGGTCATGGACGCGGGGGCTATAGCCGGGGCGGTCGCTGAGGATGACGTTCGCGCCCAGGGCCGCAGCGGAAGCTGCCAAAGCCCGGTTGACCTTCTTGTTGGCCTCCACAATGCACTCCAACGAAGCGCCGCGGATATAGCTTTCCATGGTGACCTTCTCGGGGATGGCATTGACCACCGTACCGCCGCAGGTAATGATGGGATGGACACGGATATGGTCGTCATCGATAAAGGTCTCCCGCAGGGCATTGATGGCATTCAGGCCCTGGTTGGCTGCATACAGGGCATTGATGCCCTTATGGGGAGAACCGCCCGCGTGAGCGGACACACCGGTATAGGTGATGGTCTTGGCGATGCAGCCATTGCTGCCCTTATTGACACCGCCGCTGTGAGAACCGGTGGCGGAAGAAGTATGGATCATAAAGGCCGCATCCACGCCGTCCATAAAGCCCCGGTACATAAATTCCACCTTGCCGCCGTAATAGCGGATGATGCCGTCTTTGCGCAGCTGCTCCCGGTATTCCACCTCGATCAGCTCTTCGGCGGGCACAGCCATCAGGCGGATGGTGCCGCAGAGGCCGTCCAGCACGCCGGGCTGCTTCAAAGCGGCAGCCAGGCCCAGCAATGCCGCTGCCTGGCAGCAGTGGCCGCAGCAATGAACCGCGCCGGTCTCCTTGTCGCATTCGGGGTGTGTAGTGCAGATCAATGCGTCCAGCTCGCCCATGACCAGCACCGTCGGGCCGGGGCGGCCGGTGACCACATCGGTATAGAAGCCGGGGATATTGCCCGCTTCCGTCAGTTCATAACCCAATGCCCGGAAGGCATCTGCCAGGTAGGCATGGCCCTTCCACTCTTTATAGCCGGTTTCGGGATTTTCCCAAAAGAATTGATAGGCATCTGCCATGAGTTTTTCAAACCGGGGAACCGCTTCCACTAATTTGTGCATAACCATACCTCCGCATATTATTGTTCCTGCGCAGCCAGGATCGCCTTGCGCTCCCTGGCCGCGGCAGTGATGGCAATCTGATACATTATGGTGACCACTGCCATAATCCCTACGCATACCCAAATAAAGGGTACATACGTACCGAAGGCATCGTAGCAGAAGTTCATCAAGGGTGCGCCTACGGCATACCCCAAAGTATTGAGCGCGGCGATGATGCCAAGAATTTTATCGAAGGACTTATTGCCGAAAAGATCTGTTGCGATCAGCGACAGCATAATGGTCTCCAACGGCAGCGCCAGGGAGGAGAAGATGCCGTAGATCATAGCATAGACCATACCCTCCGGGGTATTGGTCACCAGCGCCAGGAACACCATGACAACCAATGCCGCGATATCGCAGACGATCATGGTAACGCGCAGACCCCATTTGTCATACATGACACCCGCGGAGAACTTAAACACCATCAGCGCAATGGAATGGATGCTCAGCACTGTGGCAACATACCCGGCATCCAGGCCCACATCCTTCATGTGGGCGGCAGAGGCACCGTTGACACCCTGCAGCACCATACCGGTGAGGAAAATGCCCACCAGCGCAACATAGAAATAGGGTTTCTTTTTGGCATCGGCATAGTCGATGCCTACCCAGCCGCCGCCACGGGGCTTTTTCTTGTGGTGTGTGGGTGGGGCAGCGGTATCGTCCTTGGGCTGGTTGCGCAGGAATACCACCGCCAAAATACCGGTTGCAAGCAAAATCAAAGTTACCAGGTTGTAGGCATTGCGGTAGCCGAAGGGATTGCCCGCTTCGTAAATAATGGGAGTCACGATCTGCGCAGCCAGCGCGCCGCCCAAACCGTTGGCGGCCAGCACAAAGCCTAAGATCGTGCCGGTGTTTTCCTTGACCCAACGGCGAATGATAGAGCCGATCATGGTAGTGGTGCAGAAAGCAAGACCCAATCCCAGCAAGCATCCGCCGATGTAGAACACAAACACATGATTTGCGTGGGAGTAGATCTGCATAGACGCGATCAGCGCCGCAAAGCCGATGGCTACCATTTTTCTGGCACCCAGCTTATGGATCAACGCGCCAAAGAACAGATTTACAACCGCAGAAGTTATAAAACGAATACTGTCATTGATGGAAAACAAGCTGCGCTTAATGTTCAGCGCATCGGTAATGGCACCTAAGTACAGGCTCTTGTTGCTGCTGCAGAAGCCCAAAGCAACAAACTCCATGATAAAGCAGGTGACGACGATCACCCATTTGTAATCCAGTTTCTTTTTCATACCTCTGCCTCCCGGCTCATAATTCTCTTTCTTTCCCGATATGCAGCGTTCAAAATGAACTGAAACACCACCGTGACCACCAGCATGGTGCCGCAGTAGAACAGTATCACCGGCACATAAGTGCCAAAGGCGTCAAAGCACCAGTTGGCAAGGGGCGTTCCCGCCGCGTAGCCTGCGGTATTCACCGCGGCAAAAATACCCATGGTGTGCGCAAAGGCCCGGTTGCCGAACAGCTCGGAAGCAAAGAGTGAAAGCATGATGGTCTCCAGTGGCAGCGCCAACGCATTGAACACCGCATGGGTAACCGCCAGATTTTTTCCCAGCATGGTAGCGCTGACCAAACTCAAAAGCAGCGTCGCCAGCAGTGCGGAAATATCGCAGAAGGTCATGGTAAAGCGCATACCGAATTTATCGTAGCTGAAGCCCGCCAGGAATTTGGATGCCGCCAGCATCAGCGATTGGATGCTGACCACCAGCGCCACATAAGAAGGATCGATTCCCACATCCTTCATGTGGGCGGCTGAGATGCCGGACAGGCCCTGCAGGCACATGCCGGTGAGGAAAATGCAGACAGCCGCGATGTAGAAATACGGTTTTTTCTTGGCCTCTTCATAGTCCATGCCGGGCCAGTCCCGGCTTTTGGCTGCTTTTTTATTGGCATTCGCAGGGACATGGGCAGGCTGCTCCCGCATCAACGGCACTACGATAATCCCTACCACTACCAAAACCGCCGCCATCAGCCAGTAGGCATTCCGATAACCGAAGGGGTCGCCGGATTCGTAGATCATGGGCGATACAACCTGGGTGGCAGCGGCAGAGCCGACACCGTTGGCAGCCAGCACAAAGCCCAGGATCTTACCGGTGTTTTCCTTGCACCAGCGGCGGATCACAAAGCTGATCATGGTGGTAGTGCAAAGGGCCAGGCCCAGACCCAGGAAGAAGCCCGCAATGTAAAATTCCCACACGGTGGTCGCCATCGCGCTGATCACACACTGAATGATCAGGCTCAGCACACCTGCCGCCACCATCTTCTTGATGCCCAGCTTGTGCAGCACCGTGGCAAATACCAAATTCATGGCCGCCGTGGTCAGATAGCGGATGCTGTCATTCAAAGAGAACAAACTCCGGGGCAGGCCCAGCGCCTCTGTAATGGCCGCCAGGTACAAGCCCTTATTGCCGGAGCAGAAGCCCAGGCAAAAGAAGCCCAGCAGAAAGCAGGCAAACACCATGACCCATGTATAATCCAATTTCTTTTTCACCGGCTGCATTTTGCATTCCCTCGGTTCTTTTATGATTTGGATCGGGAACTCACGCTTTTTTCATTATACGTTAAGCAATTGGAAGTTTCAACCCATAGACAGGAAAAACACGGTGGCTTTGCCACCGTGTCAGACTGTCAAAAAACCACGTCATTCCGAGCCAGTGCTCACACTGGCGTGGGAATCCCGTGGAATCTCAAACATTTTCGCATATAAAAACCAGTAATTCCCTTCTATTTACGGGATCGCCACACCAGTCTGCGGACTGGTTCGCGATGACGTGCTGTTTTGGAGACTTTTCTGACACACTGACACGGTGGCTTTGCCACCGTGTTTTTTACATTTCTTTCACCAGTTCGGTATAGCCCAAAATTTCAAAACCGGCCTTGCGGTAAACCGCCATGGCCCGTTCATTTTCCGGTTCCGCTTCCAGCCGGATCCGGGCAACTTTGCCTTCATAGCGCTGCTTCACAAAGGTCAAAAAGCTTGTGCCGAAGCCCATCCCCCGATACCGGGGCTCGATGTAAATATCCTCGATCCAGGCGCACAGGCCGCCGGCTTCCGTGGAATAGCTCATGGCTACCATGCCGTAGCCGGTCAGAATGCCTTCCTCTTCAAAACCAAAGGCTTCCAAATACGGTGTATCCGCCAGGGCATCGCTCAGTGTCTTTCGCAGCACTTCCTCGCCGGGATGTACCAGCACCGCGTCGGACGCGTAAAACAAGCGCATCATAGAAAGCACGGTATCAAAATCGGTCTTTTGCAGTTTGCGAATGGTCATAATATCTCCTTTTACCGCACCAGGCGGCCAAAATCCGCCTCGCAGGCCTCGATCATCACTTTTTCCAGGTCCCACACCTGGCAACCCTTTGCCTTGCTGTGATAGGCAGGCCAATGGGCACCGTCATACATTTCCGGTTTTTTACTGAGCAGCTGCACCCCGCCGGGGATCAGCGTCTTTGCCTGTTCATACCGCTTCTGTGTCAGATTCATAGCCATAACCTCCCTGCTGTACTACTGTCAATATAGCCGTTCTTCTGCAGAATTGCAACATGAAAAACACGGATGCGGCCAGTTTTAGGTTGCTTTTCCCTACGCTTTCGGTATAATAAAAGCATATAAAGAGAGTCGGTGCCGCTATTCATGACGGTGTCTGTTCCCGCGGCCATTGCCGTATTCCTTTAACCCTTACTCTGGAGTGATCCTATGCAGAAAACCAAAGGTCTCAGCGGCAATCAACTGAAATTGATCGCCCTGGCTACCATGACCGTTGACCACATCGGTGTGCAGTTCTTCCCAAATATCCAGCTTCTGCGGATCATCGGCAGGCTGGCTTTGCCCATCTTTGCCTACATGATCGCCCAGGGCTGCCGCTATACCAAAAATAAAGCCCGGTACCTTGGCACCATTGCCGCTGTAGCAGCGCTGTGCCAGATCGTGTACTTTGTAGCCATGGGTTCGCTGTACCAGTGCATCCTGGTGACCTTCAGTCTTTCCATCGGCCTTATCTATATGCTGGAAGACGCGATCAAAAAGCCCCGCTTCCATAAAACATCCTTTGCCGCCTTGTCGCTGGCAGCCGCCTATGGGATCTGCGAAGTGCTTCCCCGGTTTTTGCCCGGCTTCTATGTGGATTACGGCTTCGCCGGTGTTATGCTGCCTGTGCTGATCTGGTTCGGCAGGAACAAATGGCAAAGCATTCTGCTTTGTGCGGTGGGTCTTGTATTCTTAAGCATCGGCAATTCTGTTCAGTGGTTTTCCCTGCTGACACTGCCTTTGCTGCTGCTCTACAACGGTACCCGCGGCAAAGCAAAGCTGAAATATCTGTTTTATATTTACTACCCCGCCCATCTTGCGCTGCTCTATTTGATCAGTTTGATCGTTTAACACAATATCACGAGGAGGCGCTCTATGAAGATCCTGGAAAAAGTTGTTGATTTCGGCATGACCCTGGCAGGCGCACTGCCCCAGGGGCAAGGCCACCACAACCCGGAAAAGATCATTACCGAGGGCATGCCGGAGCTGCTGCGTACAGTTGCCGCGCAGGGTGCGGTGCTGCTGGAAAACCGGGTGCTGCCCTTTGCCGAAGGCACTTCCGTTTCCCTCTTTGGCCGGGTGCAGTGCCGTCATTTTTGCACCGGCTACGGCAGCGGCGGTGATGTCAACGCGCCCTATCAGGTTTCCCTGCTGGAAGGTCTGCGCAACTGTGACCGGCTGCGGCTGAATGAAGAGCTGGCTGCCGTATATGAGCAGTTCCATGAAGAAAACCCCATCAATGACGGTGTCTGGGCCATGTGGCCCCGGCACTACCCGGAAATGCCCCTGACCGAAGCGCAGGTCGCGGAGGCCCGGCACGATTCCGAAAAAGCCGTAATCATCATAGGCCGTTCCTCCGGCGAGGATCGGGAGAACATTCTGGAACCCGGCAGCTATTACCTGACCGACGAAGAGAGAACCATGCTGCGGCTGGTCACGGAGCAGTTTCCGGATGCGGTACTGCTCTTAAACATTGGCTGTGTGATGGATCTTTCCTTCCTGGACGATTACAGCTTCGGTGCTGTGATGATCCTTTGGCAGGGTGGTATGGAAAGCGGCAATGCCGCTGCGGATCTTCTGTGCGGCATTGAAACTCCCGGCGGCCGCCTCACCGATACCATCGCTATGACCTACGAGGATTACCCCTCTGCCGCTCACTTCGGCGGCAAACAGTATAACGAATACTTTGAAGATATCTATGTAGGTTACCGCTACTTTGAGACCTTCGCTCCCGAAAAAGTCCGCTATCCCTTCGGTCACGGTCTATCCTATACCACTTTTGAAAAGATTGCGGAAACTACCGGCCCCTACAGCTGGGATATTTCCGTCACCAACGCCGGCGCATATGCCGGCCGGGAAACGGTTTTGGTGTATGTGCAAAAGCCCTGTGGGCAGCTTGGCAATCCAGTCCGGGAACTGGT
>JAZNLC010000264.1:0-3572 GCA_045578895.1 Faecousia sp.
ACAGAAACCTTTAAATGACCGGCCGTATTTTCTGTGCGAGTATGCACATGCCATGGGCGTTGGTCCCGGTGCGGTAGAGGAGTATTGGGAACAGATATACAAGTACGACAATCTGATGGGTGGCTGTGTATGGGAGATGGTAGACCATGCGGTTCTCCATGAAGATGGACGCTACACCTATGGCGGAGATCACGGGGAATGGGAGCATGACGGCAATTTCTGCGTGGACGGCCTGTTCTACCCGGACCGCAATCCATCCACAGGCGCAAAGCTGATCCGCCATATTTACCGACCGATTCGTATTAGCCATGTTGACGGTTGCCGCTACCACGTTTTTAACACAACGGCATTTACCAATGCAAGCAACTATCAGCTTCGCTTTATTTATCCTGATGGCACAGAGGTGTTTGAAACCGTAGGTGTACCGCCGCTGATGGAACGGATTGTGGAATTGCCCCAGTGTTCTGTGGGAGAGACAACACTTATTGTTGCGGTTACAGACAAAAGAACAGGTAAGGAAGTATCCCGGGAGCAGCTCGTTTTTGACCTGCAGGTTAGAAAGCAAATCCCGGTTCAAGGTGTGCGTCCTAACTGGGTGGATATCTGCAATGGGAAAGTGATGATCACAAAGAACGGAAAGACCATGGAAGCGGATAGGTGTCATACACTGCTATTCCGTGTTCCTACGGACAATGACCGCGATTTTGCTCTCAGAACCGCCATGGATGACTATCTTAAACAAAGGGAGACAATAGAATCTGTGCAGGTTTTGGCGGATAAATTGGTGGTTCGTTATGCCATCAGCTGCCGCCGCCAGAAGTTTGTATGCACGGATATCTACGAAGGCTGTGATGAGGGAATTCTTGTGACGAGTCAACTGCAATGCATATCCGGCAGCGGGAAACTACCGAGATTTGCAAAGGTTTTCCGCATGGACAGCAGCTTCGACGATGTTACCTATTATGGTCGGAATGGGGAGTCCTACTGTGATATGAAGGAACACACCCAAATCGAAACCGTCCGTCGTAAAGTTACAGATATGGTGGAACCGAACATTAAGCCACAGGAAAGCGGCAATCGCTGCGATTGTACCTATGCATGTGTTTCTGACAGTACTGACAGCTTTGTATTTACTGCGGTAGACAAACCCTTTGAACTTGGAATCAAACCCTATTCCGATTGGGAACTGTTGGACATGAAGCACCGGGAGGATGAAGTCCGCACCGGCACTTATGTTGCGATCTCTGCATTCCAAATGGGCGTTGGTACCGGCAGCTGCGGCCCTGCCACTTTGCCGCAATATTGCTATTGGGCAAGGGATACGCATACGCTTCGGTTTATTATTTCATAAAAGAAAAGAGGTCACGATTGTGACCTCTTTGTTTTATCCTAACAAAACATCGGATATGAGCATTAAGCAAAAACCTGCCAGCAGGGAATAGGTAGCGCCTCTTTGACTGCCGTGGGCATGGGTTTCCGGGATCATCTCATCACTGATCACATAGAGCATCGTACCACCGGCAAATGCCAAAGCAAACGGTAAAATGGCCGATGCAACAGATACGGCAAAATAGCCGATCAGTGTGCCGACTACCTCTACCAATCCTGTACCCAAAGCACACAAAAAAGTCTTTTTAGGGCTGACACCGGCAGAGAGCATAGGCGCGATGATGACCATGCCTTCAGGAATATTCTGCAGTGCGATACCGCCTGCGATCAGCATGGCTTCGGATGTGTTGCCTGAACCAAAACTGACACCTGCGGCAATGCCTTCCGGCAAATTGTGAATGGCAATCGCTGTTACAAACAGCAGGACCTTGCTGATATTGGCATTGCCCTGGTGGTCCTCCAAATCAGTGCCTACCATCTTATGAAGATGGGGAACCAGCCGGTCGATCAGGTTTAGGCAGATGGCACCGGTAAAAATACCGGTCACCGTAATCAGAAGACCCCATTTTCCGCCATATTCAACCGAGGGAAGAATCAGACCCAGCACAGCGGCTGCCAGCATCACACCTGCCGCGAAGGCCAGTACAATATCGCTGAAACGGTGGGATATCCGTTTGAACATAAAACCGATGACCGAACCAAAGACGGTGGCACCACCAACACCTAAAGCGGTCAATAATACCATTTTCATAAGCTGACCTCCTTTTAATCCATTATAGCATATAATATTATTTCCGGCAAGTAACAGATTTTGATAGATAAACTCTTGCGCAAGCAACGACTTTTTGATAAGATAAAAGAAAACGACCAGGAGGAAAAGTCCATGATCTATAGCCAGTTTTCCAATGAAAAGCTCTCCCTGTTGGGCTTTGGCTGTATGCGCCTGCCGGAAAAGGACGGCATGGTCGATGTTGAGCAGGTGGAGAGAATGACCGCTTATGGCATCGAGCACGGCGTGAACTACTTTGATACCGCTTATCCATACCACGGTGGTATGTCTGAGCGGGTTATGGGCCATGTGCTGAGCAAGTATCCCAGAGAATCCTATTATTTGGCAGATAAGTTCCCGGGTCATCAGGTGATGGAATCCTATGATCCCGCCCCACTCTTTGAAGAGCAGTTGCGCCGCTGCAAGACCGATTATTTTGATTTCTATCTGCTGCACAATGTATATGAAAAGTCTTTGGAAACCTATTTGGATCCAAAGTGGGGGATTTTGGATTACTTCCGGGAGCAGAAGCGCCTGGGCCGTATTAAACACTTGGGCTTTTCTACCCATGCCCAGCTGGATACCCTAAAGAAAATCCTGGATCTGATCGGCGAGGACATGGAATTCTGCCAGATCCAGCTGAATTATTTGGATTGGACATTGCAGGACGGTAAACAGAAATATGATCTGCTGACAGAGCGGGGAATTCCCGTGTGGGTCATGGAGCCTGTCCGCGGTGGTAAGTTGGCAAACTTTACCGATGATCGCCTGACAGCGCTCCGTCCCGGTGTATCTACTGCCAGCTGGGGTTTCCGTTTCCTGCAGGGTCTTCCCAATGTAAAGATGATCCTCAGCGGAATGTCCAATGAGGCGCAGATGCAGGATAATGTCCATACCTTTAGTGAAGAATGGCCTCTATCTGAGAATGAAAGCCAGCTGTTGCTGGATATTGCGGAAGGTATGAAGAATGTGATTCCCTGCACCGGCTGCCGCTATTGCTGTGACGGGTGTCCCATGGGGTTGGACATTCCTACTATGATGTCTATTTGCAGTGATATCCGTTTTGCACCGGTTGTTAACAGTGTAATGATGCTGCAATCCGCGCCGGAAGATAAGCGACCCTCCGCCTGTATTGCCTGCGGGCAATGCACGCAGGTTTGTCCCCAGGGGATCGATATCCCGGCTGTTATGGAAGAACTGACAGAGAGAATGGCAAAGATCCCCCAATGGGCGGATATCTGTGCCGAACGGGAAGCAATGCAGAAGCTGAATAAAGATGTGTGATGAAATCCCGCCTGCGATAGCAGGCGGGATGCTTTTATTGGTTAAAGAATACCACCAGCTGTGCTGGTGGTTCCAAAAAGCTTTAGCTATGCCCAGAATAAATTATCCGAGCGAAGCGAGGAACAACTAT
>JAZNLC010000265.1:0-1961 GCA_045578895.1 Faecousia sp.
AGGAAGCCTCTGCCCCGGCATACAGCCTCAAGCAGGTCGTACCCGTGCAAAGTGGCGTCCTTGATCTTGAAACGCTCCATGGTCTGCTGGGGACGAACGATCAGCAGATCCTCCAGAAGGCTGATGCACAGCTCCTCCACATTGTAAACCGCATCCTTGATGGTACCGATATAAGCCAGACGGGTAGCAGCACGCTGATCGTTCAGCTTGGGCCAGAGCATACCGGGAGTGTCCAGTACCTCCAGATAGGGCGACACCTTGACCCACTGATTGCTCTTGGTTACGCCGGGACGGTCGCCGGTATGGGCGATGGTGCCGCCGTACAGGCGATTGATAAATGTGCTTTTTCCCACGTTGGGCACGCCGACGACCATTGCACGGATGGTTTTAGCAATACCTCTGCGTTCACCCCGCTCGATGACCGCACGGGCAGCCTCTTCAATAAAAGCCTTGGCTTCCTTGGTTTTTTTGGGGGTCGCATCATAAGCCATGGCAGCAATGCCTTGATTCTTGAAATATTGCAGCCACTTCTGCGTCTTGCTGTTTTCAGCAAGATCGGCTTTGCACAAAAGCAAAATGCGGCGTTTATGCTCCACCATGGCTCCCAGCGCAGGGTTTCGGCTGGAAAGGGGCAATCTGGCATCGCACAGCTCGATGACCAGATCCACTTTGGTAAGCTGAGCGGCAAGCAGTCGTTTGGCTTTCGCCATATGTCCAGGATACCACTGAATATCCAAAAGGCAGACCTCCTAAAGGGCATAATCTTTCATGATTATTAAAACACCGATTCCGAAAAAGCGCAAGTATTTCCCATCTGCTTACCTGTAAACATGCAGATAACGAAACAGGCAGCAGGGTAAACCTGCTGCCTTGCCAGCCCATGGTTATTTTCGCCCGATATACATGGCATGACCACAAGTCTCGATGATTTCCTTCTGCTTGGCAGTCTCTACAACCCAGCGCAGAATCTCCTGCTGCATCGCTGCATCCTGTATACCGTAATAACGATCTTCTTTTTCGTAGAGGAATCCACGGATGGATGTCAGTTCAACGATTGAAAAACCGCTATTCCCAAACAGCCGGACAATTTCATCGGAGGTTGGATAGTATCCCTCCTGAAAGCCGTAATGTGCATTGTTGTTAAAGCGTCCGGAGGAAAAGACTTCTTGCAGATTCCCCTGCCCTACCTGATCCGGTGCGAAGAAATATCTATCCACGATCGCAATGCTGCCGGAGAGATACGGAATAAAGCTGGCGAATACCAAACCGCCAGTTTTCAGTACGCGATACACCTCACGGATACAGGCATTTCTTTCGTTGGAATCCAATAGATGATACAAAGGCCCGAAGAGCAGCACCACATCGAAACTGTCGTCGGCATACCGGGAGAGATCCACGGCGTTGACCACTTCGCAGGTTGCCAGCTTGCCTGTTTTCAGTTTCTCGCTCTTCCCCTTTGCGATGGCGATCAAACGCTCGGACAGGTCTGCCAGATGCACCTGATACCCCATCTGAGCAAGCGGGAATGCATACACGCCGGTTGCGCCGCCCAGATCAAGGATCGTACCTTCTGCGGGAAGATGATTCTGCAGCATGTGCATCACCATCTCATATTCCAGCCTGCCGCTTGCATCCCGTTGCAGCCGCTCATCTTCGTTGAAATGGCGATAGTAGTCTTTAATCCGTTCAAAATCTGTCACAGAAATCACCTCAATATATTTTATCATACCATCGAATTCTTCGCAAATAACAGGCATACAAAAAGCGGCGGGATTTCTCCCGCCGCCCATGGACTAATCAATTAGTCGATGTAGAGATCGCGCTTCTCGTAGGTGGTGTGGAGCAGCTCATGGCTCTTGTGGCCGTTGGGCTTGCCCAGGTACTCTTCGTAGATGGCTTTGATCTCGGGGTTGAGGTGGCTCTTGCGCAGGGTCTTTGCAGCATCCTCATCGTACAGAGCC
>JAZNLC010000266.1:0-14558 GCA_045578895.1 Faecousia sp.
CTGTGGATATCTATAAAAATTCCTTGTTTTTTATGTGAAAATGTGCTAGAATTTAGGGTGATATAGTATGCACTTTTTTATCCACAGCCAGTTGTGGATCAGATAGAGAAAGGAGTCATAATTTATGTATGCTTCCGCCTATGTATGGGCAAAAATCATCAATTATTTAGAAGAACGGCTCAGCGCGGTAACCGTTTCTGCTTGGTTTGACGACGCAGAAGTGGTAGAGTTGAATGAAGAGCACCTGATTCTCTTCTCCTCCTCCGATTTTCGCAGGGAAATTATTCGCCGCCGCTGTACCGACTATATTCAGGATGCATTGAAAGAGATCTTCAACTCCGATGCGAAGCTGATCGTATTTGGCGAGGAGGAACTGGCGGCTTATCAATCCAAGAGCAAGCAGAGCACTTCCATGGATTTTAATCCCCAGTTCTCTTTTGACAATTTTGTGGTCGGTCCTTCCAACCGGTTTGCCCACGGCGCTGCCATTGCGGTATCCAACAATCCCGGCCAGGTATACAACCCTCTGTTTATTTATGGCCCTGCCGGTGTGGGTAAGACCCACCTGCTGTATGCCATTGCAAACGGCATCCGCAAGCAGAACAGTAATGCCAACATTGTATATATCAAAGGTGACCAGTTTACCAATGAACTGATCGATGCCATTAAAAACGGCAAGAATGTAGAATTCCGCAGCAAGTACCGGGAAGCGGATCTGTTTTTGATCGATGATATCCAGTTCATTGCCGGTAAGGAATCTACCCAGGAGGAATTCTTCCATACCTTCAACAAACTCTATGAAGAGCATAAGCAGATCGTTATGACCTCCGACCGGAAGCCCAGCGATATGCTGACTTTGGAAGACCGTCTTAAGACCCGTTTTGAATGGGGCCTGCTTGCTGATATTCAGCCACCGGACTACGAAACCAGAATGGCCATCATTAAAAAGAAGGCAACTTCTCTTGGCCTGGATCTTCCCGATGATGTATGTAACTATATTGCCGTCAATGTTACCAGCAATGTGCGGCAGATCGAAGGCACTGTCAAAAAGATCCTGGCTTACCGGGATCTCAACGGCATGGAGCTGACCCTTGACAATGTAACACGGGTGATCAATGACATGTTTAAGAGCGAAGGCAATGCTTTGCCCACTCCCGGCCTGATCATCAGCCAGGTCTGTAAGTTCTACTCCATCGATGAATCGGTACTGCGCGGCACCCTGAAAAATAAGGGAACGACAGAAGCCCGACAGATTGCCATATATCTGATCCGCAAATTGACGAATTTAAGCCTTCCCGACATCGGTAAAGAATTTGGCAGAGACCACTCCACCATTCTTTACGGTATTCGTAAAGTGGAAGTTGCTCTGAAGGGCAACGATACTGCCCTGCAGAACAATATCCGCGATATTACAGCCAACATCAACTCTTGTCTTTAATTTTCCACAGGACCTGTGGAATGTGGATAAATATTTTGTGGAAAACAAAGCAGTCGTTTTTCTTCCACAAAGGCTGTTGAAAAGTTCTTATTTTTCTACAGTTTATTGTGGATAAAAAGTCGTTGTGTCCCTAAGAGAAAACCGACTTTTCCACATAATTTTTTCCTACTGCTGTTATTACTTCCTAAAATATAAAATTTATATATTATTCTATTTATTTTTCAGAAAAGAGGGTTTCATATGCGTTTTACCTGTGAAAAAAGCATGCTGGTCATCGGCTTGAATATTACCGGCCGGGCAGTAGCACAAAAGAGCAGCCTTTCTGTCATTGAAGGTATTCTTTGTAAGGCAGGCCATGGCCTGAACCTGACCGGTTACAACATGGAAACCGCTATCACTTATCAGATTGACGCGGAAGTTTCCGATCCCGGCGAGTGCATCCTGCCTGCAAGACTTTTCGGCGATATTATCCGCCGTCTGCCCGAAGGCCCCGTTACCGTTGTAGTGGATGATAACTTTAAGGTTTCCATCCGCAGCGGCTACGCTTCCTTCACCATCTCCGCGGAAAGCGCGGAAGATTATCCGGAGCTTCCTGATGTCGGTTCCGGCAGAAGTGTTACCATTCCTCAGTGCGCCCTGAAGGATCTGATCGGCGGCACCATCTTTGCCGTTTCCGAAAACCAGGGCCGTCCCATTCACACCGGTGTCAAGTTTGAAGTAGAAGATACCATCATCTCCGCTATTGCTGTGGACGGTTTCCGTTTGGCCAGAAAGACCTATCACACCGAAGATGCCACAGGCCGTACCATGTCCTTTGTAGTTCCCGCTCAGGGTTTGAAGGAAGTGGAAAAGATTTTGACCGACAGTGATGAAGGAGTCGCTTTTACTTTGGGTCAGAAGCACATTCTGTTCCAGATCGGTAATGCCACTTTGGTATGCCGCCTGCTGGAAGGTGAGTTTTTGGATTGGCGCAGAGTTGTTCCTATCAACTGTCCGATTAAGCTGACCGCGCATGTCAGTGATCTGACTTCTTCTATTGAGCGTGTGGGCCTGATCGTTTCCGAAAAGTACAAGAGCCCCGTTCGCTGTGTGTTTGGCAATCAGGTGCTGAATCTTCGCACCAATACTACCATTGGCGCAGCGGAAGATCAGTGCAGCATTGCCGGTGACGGCAAGGAGCTGGAGATCGGCTTCAATGTACGGTATTTGGCTGATGCTCTGCGGGCGATCCCCAGTGAGGAAGTCGTTATGGAGCTGACTAACGGTTTAAGCCCCATCGTGCTGACACCTGCGGATGACAAGTATGATTATTCTTACATGGTCCTGCCCGTTCGTATCAAGAATGGTTAATGGTGATCCCTTATGAAAGTAGTAGTTAAGAAAAAAGATCCCAACGCGGCGATTACGGTTGTGATCAGCACGGAATTTATTAAGCTGGAATCTGCCATGAAGCTGGCAAATATCATTCCCTCCGGTGGCACCGCAAAGATGGTCATTCAGGACGGTCTCGTGGAAGTCAACGGGGAAGTATGCACCATGCGGGGCAAGAAGCTTTACCCCGGTGACCGATTCAGCTACGAGGGTCAGAATTATCTGATTAGTATTCATGCAGCTCAATAAACTGGAGCTTCGGAATTTCCGAAATTACGAAGAAATTAAAATTGATTTTGATCCCGGCGTCAATCTGATTGTGGGCAACAATGCCCAGGGCAAGACGAATCTTCTGGAGGCTATCAGCTATTTGGGCAGCGGAAAAAGCTTCCGCGCTCAAAAAAGCACGGAAATGGTTCATTTTGGGGCAGATTTCGCTGATCTGGAAGGTTCGGTCTATTCCCAAGAGCGGGAACAGACAATTCGCTGGGTACTGTTTAACGGTTCCCGGCCCCGTCAGCTTTGGCGTAATGGCGCAAAAAAGAAAACCGCAGCGGATATCAACGGTGTTTTGCAGACGGTTCTGTTTTGCCCGGAGGATCTGATGGTATTAAAAACCGGCGCGGCCGCAAGGCGGCGCCTGGGGGACCATGCCCTTTGCCAGCTGCGGCCCAACTATGAAGCGGCCCTGACGGAGTACGGTCGGATCCTGGATCAAAAGAGCCGGATATTGAAAGACCGGTTTGAAAATCCGAGACTGACGGAACTTCTGCCGGAATACGATCTGCGGCTGTGCCAGGTAGGCGCACTGCTGATCTCCTACCGGGCCCGGTTTTATGATGGCCTGGGCAAGGCGGCAGCTAATTATCACAACCATTTTTCCGGCGGTGCAGAAGATTTCTCTCTGCAATACAAGACGGTATCGACCGTGAAAGATCCCTTTGCTTCCATTGCAAAATTGCAGGAAGAACTGATGGATCACCTGGAAAGCCACCGGCGGGCAGAATTGGAAACTGCCCAATGCCTTACCGGCCCTCACAAGGACGATTTTGAGGTATCTCTTTCCGGAATCAACCTGAAATCCTACGGCTCTCAGGGACAGACCCGTACAGCTGCCATCAGCCTGAAGCTTGCCCAGCGGGAACTGATGGGCCGGGAATCCGGCGAGATCCCGGTTCTGCTGTTGGATGATGTGCTTTCGGAGCTGGATCCCGGACGGCAGGATTTTGTTCTAAACCAAATTTCGGAAGGGCAGGTTTTTATTACCTGCTGCGAACCCGGTCAATTTACCAAATTGGGTAAAAACATCGAAGTGAAGGCCGGACATCTTGTAAATGAATAACAGTGAGCAAGGTTGCTCTGAATAAGGAGGCATTTATGTCTGACGAAATGAAAGTAACACAGGAATACGGCGCGGAGCAGATCCAGGTTTTGGAGGGTTTGGAAGCGGTCAGAAAGAGACCCGGTATGTATATCGGTTCTACTTCCTCTTCGGGTCTCCACCACCTGGTGTATGAGATCGTGGATAACTCCATCGATGAAGCTTTGGCCGGGTACTGTAAAAATATTACCGTGACCATTAACCCAGGTAATTCTATTACCGTTACCGATGATGGCCGTGGCATCCCTGTGGATATCCAGGCACAGACCGGCAAGCCGGCATTGGAAGTCGTGTTCACCGTACTGCATGCAGGCGGTAAATTCGGCGGTGGTGGTTACAAGGTTTCCGGCGGTCTGCACGGTGTTGGTGCGTCTGTCGTAAACGCGCTGTCCGAGTGGCTGAAGGTAAGAGTCCATAAGGAAGGCAAAATCTACGAAATGAAGTTTGCCCGGGGCCACATCACCCAGGAAATGACGATTGTCGGCAAAACGGAAAAAACAGGCACGGAAGTTACCTTCCAGCCGGATCCTGAGATGTTCGATGATACGGTCTATGATTATGAGATCCTGCATACCCGTATGCGGGAAAAGGCCTTCCTGACCGCCGGCCTGCGGATCAGCATTGCAGATGAACGCAGCGACGAAGTGATCAAGGATGCCATGTGCTATGAAGGCGGCATCCGGGAATTCGTTACCTGGTGCAACCGGAATAAGACTCCCATTCATAATGATGTCATCTATATGAGCGGCATGAAGGGCGATGCCAGCGCGGAAATCGCTCTGCAATATAATGATGGCTACAACGAAAATATGCTGAGTTTTGCCAATGAGGTCAATACGCCTGAAGGCGGTATGCATGAGACCGGATTTAAGACCGCTTTGACTCGTGTACTGAATGCTTATGGTACTAAGAACGGCATTATCAAGGCTGATGATAAGGTTTCCGGTGAAGATTGCCGGGAAGGTATCACTGCCATTATTTCCGTGAAGCTGACCGATGCCCAGTTTGAAGGACAGACCAAGGCAAAGCTGGGTAACGCTTATATCAGCACTTTGGTGCAGCAGATTGTTGGCGACCAGCTGACTACCTATTTTGAAGAGCATCCCGCAACCGCGAAGATCATCCTGGAAAAGGCCATGATGGCCAACCGGGCCAGAGAGGCTGCCCGGAAAGCAAGAGAGAATGCCCGCCGTAAGACCGGCCTGGAATCCGGCGGTATGCCTGATAAACTCCAGGATTGCAACGAAAAAGATCCCACACTGTGCGAATTGTACATCGTCGAGGGTGACTCTGCAGCCGGCTCCGCCATCCAGGGCAGAGACTCCCGTTTCCAGGCGATCCTCGCTATGTGGGGTAAAATGCTGAATGTGGAAAAGGCCCGGATGGACAAGGTCTACGGAAACGATAAGCTGTCTCCTCTGATCATTGCTTTGGGCGGCGGCATTGGCGATGAATTTGATTTGGAAAAGCTGCGCTATCACAAAGTCATCATTATGTCCGATGCTGACGTGGACGGCGCCCATATTCGTACCCTGCTTCTGACTTTCTTCTTCCGCTATATGCGTCCTTTGATCGAAAACGGCCATGTGTATTCTGCTGTACCTCCGCTGTACAAGCTGAAGCGGGGCAAGACCGAGCGGGTAGCTTACTCCGATGAGGAAAGAGACCTTGTTTCTGCTGAAATGCGTGGCGAAAGCAGCGCAAAGGTGGATATTTCCCGGTTTAAGGGCCTTGGTGAGATGGATCCCCATGAACTGTGGGATACCACCATGGATCCCGAAAAGCGTACCCTGCGCCGGATCACTTTGGAAGATGCCCGCCGTGCCGATGAGATCTTTACCATCCTCATGGGTGAGCAGGTAGAGCCCCGTAAGGAATGGATCGAGCGCAATGCCCGTTACGCAATCAATATTGACATCTGATAGGATATGTATCAAAAACCATGTCATTGCGAGGCCCAAAGGGCCGTGGCAATCTCCTGGTACAAATTATTACAATACTGAGCAGTAAAAAATATGCAGTATTATGTCTATATCCTGACAAATAAAAATCATACTGTTTTATACACCGGCGTTACCAGAGATTTGGTTCGCCGTGTGTATGAACACAAAAATCACGCAGACCCCAACAGCTTTACGGCAAAATATAAAGTCAATAAATTGGTCTATTTCGAAGAAACAAATGATGTAAAAGCAGCGATTGAAAGAGAAAAACAAATTAAAAGTTGGCCAAGAAACCGTAAAATCGCTTTGATTTTTGAAAGTAATTCCCAGTGGGTCGATCTTTATAACCAGATTCTTGGTTAATAGATTCTACCGGGAGATTGCCACGGCCCTTTGGGCCTCGCAATGACAGTGCTTACTGTTACACTGTTATATTATTTTGATCCATAATAAACATGGAGGTGCTGTATGGCAACCCATAACCGCAATTATAAACCGGAGGACATCATGTTCCCCAACCAGGCCATCAGCCAGAGCAATCTGGTGGATGAAATGGAAAAATCCTATATCGAATATGCCATGAGCGTCATCGTTGGCCGCGCACTGCCGGATGTCCGTGACGGTTTGAAGCCCGTTCACCGGCGCATCCTGTATACTATGTATGAAAGCGGTCTGACCTCTGACAAACCTTTTAAAAAGTCCGCAACCTGCGTCGGTGATGTGCTGGGTAAGTACCACCCCCATGGTGACGCGTCTGTTTACGATGCCATGGTCCGTCTTGCGCAGAATTTCTCCATGCGCTATATGCTGGTGGATGGCCACGGTAACTTTGGCTCTGTGGACGGCGACCCTGCCGCTGCTTACCGTTATACGGAAGCAAGGCTTTCCAAGCTTTCCAACGAAATGCTCCGGGATATTGAAAAGGAGACCGTAAACTGGGATCCCAACTTCGACGAGTCCCGGAAAGAGCCCCGGGTACTGCCCAGCCGTTTCCCCAACCTGCTGGTCAACGGTTCTTCCGGTATTGCTGTTGGTATGGCTACCAACATCCCGCCTCACAATCTGACGGAAGTGATCAATGCCTGTATTTGCGTACTGGATGACCCGGAAGCAACACTGCCGGATTTGATGGAGCATTTGTCCGGCCCTGATTTCCCCACCGGCGGTATCATCATGGGCCGCAGCGGTATCCGTGCCGCTTACGCCACCGGCCGTGGCAGAGTGGTGGTTCGTGCCAAGACCGAGTTTGAAACCTTCAATAAAGACCGCACCAGAATTATCGTCACCGAGCTGCCTTACCAGGTCAATAAGCGCCAGCTGATCAAGAAGATCGCGGAGCAGGTGAAAGATAAGCGGCTGGACGGCATTTCCGATCTTCGTGACGAGACCGACCGTAACGGTATGCGTATGGTCATCGAGCTGAAGAAGGATGCAAATCCGCAGGTGGTGCTGAATAACCTCTTTAAGCAGACCGAGCTGCAAAGCACCTTCGGTATTATTCTGCTGGCACTGGTGGATGATCAGAAGCAGCCGAGAATTTTGTCTCTGCGGCAGATCCTGGACGAGTATCTGGCATTCCAGATGGAAGTGCTGACCCGCCGTACCCAGTATGATCTGCGTAAAGCAAAAGAGCGTGCCCATCTGTTGGAAGGTCTGCTGATCGCGCAGGATAATATTGATGAAGTGATCCATATTATCCGCAGTGCCTATGACGATGCGAAGGAGCGTCTGTGCGAGCGCTTTGGTTTGGATGATGTCCAGGCCCAGGCGATCCTGGATATGCGCCTGAAGGCACTCCAGGGCCTTGACCGGGAGAAACTGCAGAATGAATTCGACGAACTGCAGCAACGGATCCAATATTACATGGAATTGCTGGCAGATCCCGAAAAGCTGAAAGGTGTTCTGCGGGAAGAGCTGGAAGCCATCCGGGATAAGTTTGGTGACAAACGCAGAACGGAGATCCAGGAAGTGGAAGATGAGATCGATATTGAAGATCTGATCGAGGAAGAAACCTGTGCCTTTACCATTTCCAATCAGGGCTATGTAAAGCGCATGCCCGTTGATACCTACCGCACACAGAGTCGTGGCGGTCGTGGTGTCAACGCACAGAACCTGAAGGAAGAGGACTTCGTCAAGAGTTTGAATGTTGCTTCTACTCACGATCACATGCTGTTCTTCACCGATAAGGGCCGGGTACATCACCGCAAAGGGTATCAGATCCCCGAAGCCGGCAGAACTGCCCGTGGTACAGCGATGGTCAATGTGTTGCCATTGCTTCCTGAGGAATCGGTTACCGCAATGGTGATCACCCGGGAATTCTTCGAGCATGAATACCTGGTAATGGTAACAAAGAAGGGTACCGTTAAGAGAATTCCCTTCATCGCGCTGAATACCAACCGTAAGACCGGCATCCGCGCCATTACTTTGGATGAAGACGACCAGCTGGTTAATGTGATGCGTACCGAGGGCGATGATAATATCCTTATTACAACTGCCCAGGGTATGGCTATCTGCTTTAACGAAAATGATGTGCGTCCCATGGGCCGTGACGCGGCAGGTGTTCGCGGTATTCTGCTGGGCGAAGGCGACTATGTTGTGGGCGCTGAAAAGGCAGAGGAAGGAAAGACTCTGCTGACCGTTACCGAAAAGGGCTATGGCAAGCGTACTGAGCTTACTGAGTATCTGCGTACCGGCTCCAACGGTGAAAAAATCGCTCAGGGCCGTGGTGGTAAGGGTCTGAAGAACTACAACATCACACCCAAGACCGGTCTGGTTGCCGGCTGCCGTGTGGTCAGCGATACGGACGATGTGATGCTGATCGAAAACGGTGGTGTGATCATCCGTGTGCCTGCTTCCGATATCAATATCTATAAGCGTGATGTTCAGGGCGTCATCGTGATGCGTATTGAAGAGGGGAATTCTCTGGTTGCCATCGAGCGCGTGGAAAAGATGGAGGAGGAAGCATAAATGTTGTGGATCATTTTGGGTATGGCAGCTATGTTGGCCGGTATCGTTGTTTTGGTACTGGGCAGCATGTGGGGCCTTGCTCTGTTACTGGGTGGTCTGATTGTTATGGTCTTCTCTTACGGAATTATGATGCGCGGAAGAGGTATGAATCCGGATCAGGGCATCTTCAACGGTATGTATGGCCAGGGGAAGCAGCAGTCTGAAGAGGTAGAAATGCCTCAGCCTGTCATCGGCGAACAGCCCAAAAATATCTGGGAACAGGTGGAGAAGGAATCTTGAAAACAGTAACCCTATATACCGACGGTGCATGTTCCGGAAATCCCGGCCCCGGTGGCTGGGGCGCGATTCTGGAATATATGGGTCATGAGAAGGAATTCTCCGGTGGCGAAGAGAACACCACCAACAACCGAATGGAGCTGACCGCGGTCATCGAGGGCCTGTCCAAGCTGAAAGAACCTTGTATCGTGGAATTATACTCCGACAGTAAATATGTGATCGACGGTTTGCAAAAAGGCTGGGCAGAAGGCTGGAAAAAGCGAGGCTGGGTAAAGTCCGATAAAAAGCCTGCGCTGAATCCGGATCTTTGGGAACAGCTTTTGGCATTGACTCATATCCATCAAATGCGCTATCACTGGGTAAAAGGCCATGCGGAAAATCCCAAAAACAATCGCTGTGATGAACTGGCGGTTGCCCAGTGGAAACGGATCAAGGGAGAATAGCAATGTATCTTTCCATCGGTAACGATATGGCGGTGCGGGAATCTTCCATCATCGGTATCTTCGATATGGATAATACCAGTACCTCCAAGCGGACACGAGCCTTTTTGGAAGAAGCGGAAAAGCAAGGTCAGGTAGTGCCTTGCGACGATCTTCCCAAGTCCTTTCTTCTCACAGCAGAATATGGCTTCAGCCGTGTATACCTGACAGCTTTGGGTACGCAGACACTGGAAAAACGATTGAAATAACGAAAAAGATCGTGGCTTTTCAGCCGCGATCTTTTTATATATAAACATAAAAACAACAGAACATCAGTTTACATAAATATGTAATCATTGTAAGAAATTGAAACTTTTTATAGGCAGTTATCAACACTATCCACAGGTTTATCCACAGGATAAACGGGAAAAATCCCTTGAAAACACTGGTGTTTCAAGGGATTTCAATGTTTTTAAACATTTCTCGACAAAAACCTGTGGACACTTGTCGGTTTACGTAACAATTATCCAAACAGCACCTGGGCAGAAAAAACACGCTCCTGCTTGCCGGGAACATCTGTCTTTTCCCCGTGGGCATCTACCTGCAAACAGCCGTTTTCCGCCAGCTCCCAATCCATTTGGATCTGCTGTCCTTCCCTGGCTTCGGCGTGGTAACAGATGACGAATTCCCGGGGTTCGTGGTTTTTATGGAAGCCGCTGGGGAGCAGGTCATCTACCCAATCCAGGTAGTTTGTATTGTTCATGTGGTTGTTGCGGTCCAGGCAGGAATAGGTAACACGCCGCAGATCCCGGTTGCCAACCGGCTTTGCGATGATGGCACGGGGAATTGACAACTCGCTGCCGGTGAGGCAGCCGTTGACGGTCACTCCGCTTTTTCCGGGAAGGACCATGGTGCGATCGTCCATATCCATCAATACCCAAAGGCTTATCAATCGAAACAACTCATTGCCACGGGAATCAAAGGCAACCATAGAACGGGGGTAGGCCACCTTAGTAGTAGGCATGGGCCAGGTTTCCACGGTGATGGTTTCTCCCCGTACCGGCAGCCGGGAGATCTGTACCCGGTGACGGGTAACTGCCCAAAACAGACGCTGCGCAGCCAAGGAATCATGATCGGTACCTAAAAGCTCGCTGTGTCTGCCGGCCACATCCTGCGCGTAATACAAAAGAGAAGAAAGCTTCAGATTTCCAAAGCAATCCACTGCCATATCTTCAATGATAAAATTTTTTCTGTAAATCGGTTCCATATCGTTTTTTTCAGCCTTTGGCTTCTCCTACAGTCAAAGTAATTTTGTACTGCCTACCTGCCCGGTAGACGATAGCTGTTACGGTATCACCAGGGGCATAGCCATAGAGAACGGATTCCAAAATATGACTGCTGGTAATGGCGGTATCATCAATACTGAGCAGAATATCTCCAGGCTCTAAACCGACTTCCTCTGCGCTGCTTCCGGCGCTGATATCGGTAATATACAACCCCCTTGGGAGTCGGTAATAGAACTGATAAAAATCGGAAATGCCTTCGCCGGAAATGCCCAGATCCGGGCGGCCGGAAACATATCCGTTTTGGATCAACTGATTGACGATATCCCGCACGGTGGTGCTGGGAATGGCAAAACCAAGACCTTCCACACCGGCGGAGCTCATGGAATCTCCGATCTTCATGGTGTTGATACCAATAACCTGCCCGTAGCAATTGATCAGCGGACCACCGGAATTACCGGAATTCAGCGCTGCGTTGGTTTGGATCAGATTCATGGTTCTGCCGCCTACATCTACATCCCGGTTAATGGCAGACACGATACCGTCGGTCATGGTGCCACGAAGCTCAATGCCAAGAGGATCGCCGATGGCGACTACCGTATCGCCGACCCGCAGGGCGGTGGAATCACCCAGTTCCGCGGGGATCAAATTATCCGATTCGACATAGAGGACCGCCAGATCGGATACCGCATCCATCCCCACAAGAGAAGCTTGCAGCGTTTTGCCGTCGGAGAGAAGCACCTCTATCTGCCGGGCATCTTCTATGACATGGCTGTTGGTAACGATATAGCCTTCCGCAGAGAGAATCACGCCGGTTCCGGAAGAACTACCCCCGGTATATTGGCAGGAAATAGATACCACACTTGGAATATTTTTCTGATAAATCTCCTGCAGAGACAATCCGCCCGATTGGGAAATATTATCGACGGACGCGGGAGAGGTGGCACTTTGAATGGGATCCAGCAATGCGACCGTTTCCTGGGGAAGCTCTGCGGAAGCATCATAGGTGGGAAATGTACTTTGGGTATTGTTGGAGAACATAATAGGCAAAGAATCCGCCGTTTCCGGTGCTTTGACCTGATGAAACAGGCGAATATTCATAACGCCCAAAACACTGGCAATTCCGCATAAAATGATCACGCAGACCAGGAGAACTGCTATCAAACCTCTGTGATTTTTCGGCGGTTTGGTAGCACCGGTACGGTATTCCCCTTGTTCCCAGGGTTCATATACAGGATCGTCATGATTGGGATCGTGTTGATAATACATAAAAGGACCTCGCTAAAATCAAGTTATCAAAGGCAGTGTAAAGGTAAACTCGGTTCTGCCATTTAAGCTGGTAACGGAAATATTTTCACCGTGGCTGCAAACGATCGTCTTTACGATATAAAGGCCAAGACCCCAGCCGTCCCGGTTTTGTGTACGGCTTTTATCCATTTTATGAAAGCGGTCGAATACAAGGGGCAGTTCTTCAGGCGGGATGGTCTCGCCGTCGTTATAAATACTGACATATACCTTGTTGTTGCCTTCTTTTAAGGAAATCCCTAAAGCACCGTCTGCAGGACAAAATTTGACGGCATTATCCAAAAGATTATAGATCACCTGGGTGATATAGTCCTGGTTGGCAAAGGTATATACCGCATGCTCCGGCATTTCTACTTCCACATTGACACCCTTTTGCAGGATTTTTTGCTCAAAAGTAATCAAAACCTGGCCAACACTTTCCGTAATATCAAAACGGCTCTTCTTTTCTTCCGGAATACCGCCATGATCCTGGAGCTGGGAGATATCCAGCATGCTGCGTACCAGTCGGCTGAGCCGCTTGGTCTCGTCGGACACGATCTGCATATAATCCCGGTGTTTTTCCTGGGGAATGGTGCCGTCAAGCATACCTTCAATATAGCCGTCGATGATGGTCATGGGCGTTTTCAGTTCATGGGAAACATTGGCAACAAATTCCCGGCGTTGATATTCACTCTTCTGCAGGGAAGATGCCATGTTATTAAACGCCAGGGCCAGCTCTTCCACTTCCTGAGGATAATTGGATTTGACAGCTACACGGGCATTGAGCTGTCCATGCCCGAAGTCACGGGCAGCCTGGGCCATTTCCCGCAGAGGATTGCTGTGCCGTTGAGCAAACACGCTCATAATCACCATGACCGCTACCACGGAAAGCAAAGAAACAAACAGATACAAATCGGAGATTTTATCCAAAACTGTCAGCAATGTCTGCATAGGTTTGGAAACCATCACGATACCGATTGCATTTCCTTCACGTGCGTCATAGATCGGAACGGACACGACATAGCGCGTATCATCATATAAACCGGAAAAGACACCGGTGTTTTTGGCGGTTCCTTTGGTAAGGACCTGCTGGACATAATCCCGGTTAATGATCCACCCCTGATGTTCGCAGCCGAAGGGCGCGTCTGAACACAGGATCAGCTTTCCTTTTGCATCAAAGATCACAGAATCCGCATCGGAGATTTTTGCGGCAACAGATAAATTCACAAGGAATTCCGTCGCGGAAAGAGAACCTTCTGTATAGTAGGCCGATGCCAATGCGGCAATGGCCGTTCCGTCATTTTCAAGATCAGCGTAGGATTCCTTAACCAGATAATCCTTGACCAAAAACTGGAAAGAGGCACCAACCAACAGCAGAGCCGTCAGCATCAACAGAGCAGCCGGAAAGAATGTTCGGCTGAAGGTCGTTCTCATTTATAACACCTCAAATTTATATCCGACACCCCATACGGTTTTCAAACTCCAGTTTTCACTGACACCTTCCAGCTTCTCGCGAAGTCGCTTTACATGGACATCCACCGTTCTGGAATCACCAAAATAGTCAAATCCCCAAACTTCATCCAAAAGCTGATTACGGGTATAGACACGGTTGGGAGAAGAAGCCAAATAGAACAGAAGCTCCATTTCTTTAGGCGGCGTATCTACCTTATTCCCCTTTACCAGCAGTTCAAATGCATCCATATCGATGATCAGATCATCGAAAACCAGCCGCCGTGCTTTTTTCTCGGCGGTGCCACCGGTGGTACGGCGCAGAACCGCTTCAATTCGTGCCAGGACTTCTTTCATTTCAAAAGGCTTGGTAATGTAGTCGTCAGCGCCGGCTTTCAAGCCGTTGACTTTATCATCGGTTTGACCCTTTGCGGTTAACATAATAATGGGAGCTTGACTTTCGGCACGGATCGCTCTGCATACGGCCCAGCCGTCCATAACCGGCATCATTACATCCAAAAGTACCAGATCCGGCTTAATGGCACGGAATTTTGTAAGGCCCAATCCGCCATCACCGGCAACTGTAACAGCATAGCCTTCTTTCTCTAAATACATCCGCAACAGCTCCGCAATATTGCGGTCATCCTCCACGACTAAAACAGAAATCGCCATAAGACAGTCCTCCTCATTTGACAAAGTTTTGTTTTTTATCATTATAACCGAAAAAAGGCTGTCTGAGTGAACAAA
>JAZNLC010000267.1:0-2962 GCA_045578895.1 Faecousia sp.
AGGGGCCAATGCCCACATTGGCCCGGCATCAAGGTGTCCGGTTGTGTCAGGGCCGATGTGGGCATCGGCCCCTACGGAATTTATTTTCTTCTGGGTTCTTCCATCAACTGCTGGGTGTCCAAAATAAGCGTAACAGGACCGTCGTTGACGGAGGCCACTTTCATATCCGCACCGAACCGGCCGTGCTGGGGCGGGAAGCCCAGGGCCTCGCACTCCTGCAAAAACTGCTCATAGAGCCGGTTGCCCAATTCGGGTGGTGCGGCTTCCACAAAGCTGGGACGGCGGCCCTTGCGGCAGTTGCCGTAAAGGGTGAACTGGCTGATGACCAAAACCTCACCGCCGATCTGCTCCAATCCCAGATTCATTTTGCCGTTTTCGTCTTCAAATACCCGAAGCCCCAATGCTTTCTGGGCCAAATATTTGCAATGCTCTTCGTTGTCCTCCGGGCCGACACCCAGCAAAATCAAAAAGCCTTTGCCGATTTTTCCTACAACTTCACCGTCGATGGTGACGGAAGCGGAAGTAACTCTTGTCAAGACAGCACGCATAGTATGCTCCTTTCAATTAAGGCTCCCCTTGAAAAATGCGCTTTAATCAGCATTTACTCGAGGGGAGGCCTTTTGCGCTTTAGTTTTGGCCGCGGCGGGTGCCCAATACATCCCGGATGTTCAGAAGCTTGCTGCGTATCTGCTCCAGCTCGCCCACGTCCTTGACTTCAAAGCGAACAGTGAAGGTGCTCTTGCCGCCGGGCAGATCCTTGCCGTACAATTCCTTGACCCGGACCCGGGCAGTGGTCATAGTCTGTGCCACATCCAAAAGCAGGCCGTCACGGGTGATGCAATCCAACTCCAGGGTGGTCTCAAAGGGCTGATCGTCCTGGCTGGCCCAGTGGACTCGGACCCAGCGGGCAGCCTGGATCGGTTCATCCCGGTGGGCAGCGTTAGGACAGTCGCACCGGTGAACAGAAACGCCAAATCCCTTGGTAATAAAACCAACGATGGCATCGCCGGGAACAGGGGTGCAGCATTTGGCAAATTTGATCATGCACGAATCGATATCCTCTACGATGACACCGTTGACCGCATGGCGGTTGTGCTTGATGGGGGAGGGATCAATCCGCAAAGGATTGAGCTGCTGCTTTTCACTGGCCTGATTCTTCAAAGCCCGGTTGATATCATCCCGGATCCGGCCGACTGCCTTCACAGCAGTCAATCCACCGTAGCCGATAGCGGCGTACATATCTTCCCAGTTATCGAAGGCCAGTTTTTTCAGCAGCTGCGGGCCAATCTCCGGATCGATGGTGATAGACAGAGGCAGAGCCATCCGGCGCATTTCGCTTTCAAAGGAGGAACGGCCGTGAGCCACATTTTCCTCCCGCTTTTCCTTCTTAAACCACTGCTTGATCTTGGTGCGGGCCTGATTGCTCTTGCAAATATTCAGCCAGTCACGGCTGGGACCCTTGGCAGCTTTGGAGGTGATCACTTCCACGATGTCGCCGTTTTCCAGGGAAGTATCGATGCCGACGATCCGGTTATTGACTTTGGCACCGACCATGGAGTTGCCGACACCGGAGTGGATGGCGTAGGCAAAGTCGATGGGTGTGGAGCCTGCGGGCAGGGACACGATCTTACCCTTGGGGGTAAAAACGAAGACCTCGTCGTCGAACATGTCGATCTTGAGGGAGTTTACATAATCTTCCGCATCGGTATCCTGTTGGCTTTCCAGCAAACGGCGTACCCACTCAAAGTCCTTTTCGCTACCGTTACCCACGCCCTGCTTGTATTTCCAGTGGGCAGCGATACCGTATTCGGCGGTCTGATGCATTTCCCAGGTGCGGATCTGCACTTCAAAGGGGATACCCTGGGTGCCGATAACGGTGGTATGCAGACTTTGGTACATATTGGGCTTGGGAGTGGAAATATAGTCTTTGAAGCGGCCGGGTACCAGGTTGAATAAATCATGGATATGACCCAGCACATTGTAGCAATCGGGAATGGAATCTACGATGACCCGGAAGGCATAGATGTCATACAACTCATCAATGGTCTTGCCCTGGGTATTCATCTTGCGGTAGATCGAATACACATGCTTGATCCGGCCATAGGCCTTGTTATGGATGCCCATGGCGGAGAGACGGTCGGTGATGCGGCCCTGAATGGTACGCATGAAGGCTTCATCCTGCTCCTTATGGGCGTTCAGATACACCATGATTTCATCGTAAGCTTTGGGATCCAAATACCTTAGAGAGATATCCTCCAGCTCCCACTTAATCTTCTGCATACCGAGACGGTGAGCCAGAGGTGCGTAAACATCCATGGTCTCCTGGCATTTGATGATCTGTTTGGCAGGGGTTTGATACTGCATGGTGCGCATATTGTGCAGGCGGTCGGCGATCTTGATCAGCACTACCCGGATGTCCTTGGACATGGCCATGAACATCTTGCGAAGGTTTTCCATTTGTGCCTGCTCTGTGGTGGAAAAGTTGGCACGGGTCAGCTTGGTAACGCCCTCCACCAGCTCGGCGGTGGTATTGCCGAACAGCTTGGCGATATCGTCATGGGAGGCATCGGTATCTTCGATACAGTCATGGAGCAGGGCACCCAAAATGGCATCGATATCCAGTCCCATTTCCGCTACGATCTCCGCTACGGCCAGCGGGTGGATGATGTACGGGGAGCCGTCCTTGCGCTTTTGATCCTTATGTTTTTCCTGGGCATACGCTACTGCCCGGTCAATCAGAGCCATATCCGTGCCGGGCATGTACTTCATAACGGTGGCACGCATGGATTCATAGTGTTCAGAGAAAGATTCCACGGTTTTCAACTCTCTTTCATTTGCAGCAGGCGCTGCATGGTCTGGCTCCGGTTCAGGTCGGTTTTTCCGGCACCGGGAGTCAGACGGATGGACAAATATTTATGGAGCCGCTGGGTTCGGATCAGATCCACATCGGAGAAGATATCCA
>JAZNLC010000268.1:0-1646 GCA_045578895.1 Faecousia sp.
TGTTTTGGATAGGGTTCGTCCGTCATACTCAAACAGCTTCACACCGTAGTAGTTTTCCAGATAGTGAATATGCTGCGTGACACCCGGCTGGGTCATATTCAGCTTCTCCGCTGTCCTGCGGTAGTTCATTTCATCATAGAGGGTCAGAAAGGTCAGCACTCTGTAATCCAGCATAGCGATCTCCTTATCATTCTATTTTATCGGGTGATAATAAATGATAATTTCATTTTATTATGCTTTTCTGGTATAATCAAGCACAAATGTAAAAATAAGGAGAGGTTCTATGAAGATCATCAAGCTGTTTCCCGGCATTCTGCTGTCGGTAGCGATTGCGGCACTCGCCTGCTGGCTGGAAAGTCTGCTGCCCATCCATCTGATCGGCTCGGCAGTGATCGCTATGTTCATCGGTATGTTTTTGAATCAGTTTGTCCGCAAAACTGATGTGTTTGCATCCGGGCTGAAATTTACTTCCAAGAAGATCTTGAAGTTTGCTATTATTCTGCTGGGTCTGTCGCTGAATATTTCCACCATCCTACATGTGGGCAAAATGTCCCTGACAGTCATGGTGTTCACTCTACTGACCTGCTTTGGCGGTGGTTACTTCATTGGCAAGGCGTTGGGGCTGAACTGGAAACTGAGCAATCTCATTTCTGCCGGTACGGGCATCTGCGGTGGCTCTGCTATTGCCGCCATCGCTCCCACGATCGATGCGGACGATAACGATGTGGCTTATGCCATGTCTGCCACCTTCCTGTTTGATATGGCAATGATCGTGCTATTCCCAATTATGGGCAGAGCTTTGGGTATGACAGACGAAGCCTTTGGTATCTGGGCAGGTACGGCAGTGAATGACACTTCCTCTGTGGTGGCTACCGGTTATGCTTTCTCTGAGGGTGCAGGAGACTTTGCCACTATGGTGAAGCTGACCCGCACCTTGGCAATCATTCCTACTGTCATCACTTTCGCCTTCATTCAGTTGAATATCAAGCGCAAGGAAGCCCTTGCCAATCAGAAAGACGGCAAGGAATTGAAAGCGAATTTCTCCGTTGTAAGTATCTTCCCTTGGTTCATTCTTGGATTCCTTGCTATGTCTATTGTGGCAAGTGTGTTCCCGATCCCCGCCACTGTTGTATCCGGCACCAAAAGCGCCAGCAAATTCTTGATGGTCTGCGCCCTGGCTGCCATTGGTCTGAATACCTCCTTTGCCAGCATGAAGAAAGCCGGTATCCGCCCTATGGTCCACGGCTTTATCATTTCTGCCTTGGTAGTCATCGTTGCTTTGCTGGTGGAGATGGCAATGGGAATTGTATAACTTTTTAGCTGAAACGACACTGCCCCGAAGCATTGAAACTGCTTCAGGGCAGTGTGTCATTTTTCGATGATCTCTGTCCATTCTGTAATTTCGGTTTGGCCGTTCTGCGGCACAGCCCTCAGCAAAACGATCATACCGATCACCAGCAATTGTAAAAGGATGGCCCCTGCTACAATCACTGCGATTGCTGTCCATATCCGTTTTGCACGGCGGTTCTTAATTACCAGCTGCTCGTTAATCCGGGCAAGCTGTTCTGCAAGTGCGTCCGGCTGCGCGTCTGATTCGATGCGAGAACCAAGCAGCTGACTGACCGGTACTTCAAAGATCTCTGCCA
>JAZNLC010000269.1:0-4260 GCA_045578895.1 Faecousia sp.
GCCTCCCTTGTCAAAGGGAGGGGGACCGCGTAAGCGGTGGAGGGATTCATCGCCCGTAGGGCGATATGCTGCTTTGCAGCATGGAATCCCCCAGTCAAAAATCAGAGATTTTTGCCAGCCCCCTTTCACAAGGGGGCCTTGCGTAGTGCGCTAAACGATCATTTAGCGTTCAAAGATTAGGGTCTTGATGATGACGGTCAGCGATGGGCCGGCGGGAGCGCCGATGTCCAAGAAGCTCCCCTCGGGAACGGACAGACCGTCGATGCACAAAATGGGTGTGTCCTTAGGCAGACGCAAAGCAAGCGCGCCGCCCAGGGCTTTCGCCATGTCCGCTTCCAGAATGATGGGGCAGCGGAAGTCCTTTAAAATGTCTGCCAAAGCAGTGATCCGGCAGTAAGGGGGAGAGACCCAGCCGGGCAGAAACAGCGCGCCGGGAGTGTCCAGAGCAGAAAGCTTTCTTTGCAGGATGCTTCGCAGATCGGGGCTGTTCTGCTCTGCTCCGGTCAGTACGCACACAGGCAGATTTTTGATGGGCAGGGGGGTATTCTGCCGGAAAATGGTGCTGCCCGACAGCCTTGCGCTGTGGCAGCCCGCGCCGATGACGGTAGCACGGATGGTATGGCTGCCCAGGCGGTAGGGCCTTTCGCACAGACGGCTTTCCCGGATGGCCTTGCCCAAAAGCGGGCCCAGATCGCCGTAAGCATGGGGGTCCACTTCGGTTTCGATACAATCGGCAACACCGCCGGAAAAGGAGACGGTGATGTTTTCAGGCGGGATCAGATCGGCGGTGCCGGGGGTGAGGAAGCGGTAATAGTCTTCCGTTTTCTCCCGAAGTCCGGCGGCCATTTCCAGGATGGTGGCAAGATACTCCGCGATGGCGTAGTGGGAAGAGAATCCCCCCGGCCCTCCGGGCCACCCCCCTTTAGGCAAGGGGGGCTTTTTAAAAACCGGAGAAACATAGGTCACCCGGCCGTGGCCGTCGAATTTTAAAAGCCTGCCGCCCACATTCAGGCAGCCGGTGGCAACCACCTGTCCATCGACGCAGAGGGCTAAGTTGCTGGTGCCGCCGCCAATGTCGAAGTGGAGAATGGGGCCTTTTTGGGAGGCTTCCACTGCTCCTGCCCCTTTGGCGGCCAAAACGCTTTCCAGGTCCGGCCCGGCAGTGGCTACCACGAAATCGCCCGCGAATTCGGAAAGCGCATGGAGGACGCTTTCCGCGTTTTCCTTGCGGCTGGTCTCGCCGGTGATGATCACGGCGCCGGTGTCCACCGTATCGGGCGTGATGCCCGCTTTCTCGTATTCTGTTTCCACAATTGTCCGAATGCCCGGGCCGTCGATCAGTTCGTCACGGATCAGGGGGGTAAAATGGATGCCGCTTTGGTACAGGATCTCCCGTCCGGTGATCTCCATCCGTGGTACGCTGAAGGCGGAAGACCGGTTTTCGGCGGTGAGCTTCGAGACTACCATCTGTGTGGTGGTCGTACCCACATCCAAGCCGACGCTGATCAGCTCAGCCATGGCCTGCCACCTCTTCCAGGATCCGGCGGATCATATAATCCTCCACCCGCTGGGGATTGGTGGCGCAGCAGGGGTCTGCCAGGGCGGCTTTGACGATGGTTTCCATGTCCCGCCGCAGCCGCATCGGAGGAATGCCGGCCTGCTGTAAGCTGGCGGGCAGGTTCAGCTCCCGCCGCAGGCGGATCAGAGCGTTTTTGAGATTGCGCACAGCGATGGCAGGGGCGCTGCCCACAAAGCCCGCCGCTGTGGAGAGCCTGGCGTACTTTTCCCCGGCGGCATGGCTGTTGCAGCCGATGACCGCAGGGAGCAAAATGGCGTTCAGCCTGCCGTGGGGGATGTGGTACATGCCCCCCAGTGCGTGGGCGATGGCATGGCACAAGCCCAAACCTGCCTGGGTGAAGGCAAGCCCCGCCATGGTGGAGGCCTCGTGGATGCGCAGCCGGTGAGTCCTGTCACCGCCGTAGGAGGCGGGCAGCAGCGCCAGCACCGTGCAGAAGGCATCCCTGGCAAGACAGTCGGTAATGGCGCTTGCATCCGTGGCAACAAAGGCCTCCGCCGCATGGGATAGACAGTCAAAGCCGGTGTCGGCTATGAGTTTTGGAGGCAGAGAGGACAGCATGTCGCTGTCCAGAATGGCTGCCGCGGGACGAAGCTTGGGGTCGATGAGGGGATGCTTGACCCCTTCGTGGGTCAAAATAGAGAAGTCCGTCACCTCGCTGCCGGAGCCGGAGGTGGTGGGGATGGCAACAAATGCCGCGTCGCTGCCGGAAAAATAGAGCATGGCCTTGGCGCAGTCTATGGCGCTGCCGCCGCCCAATGCTACCAGCACATCCGGGCCGAAGGCCTTCAGCGCTGCCGTGCCTTCCGCCGCAAGAGATACCGTAGGGTCGGGCCGGATGTTTGTATAGTATTCGATGATTTCCGCTTTGGATGCCGCGCCGATGGCCGCGGCAGTGCCGTTTTCATGGAAATAGGGGTCTGCGACGATCATCAGCCGCCTGGGATGGAATTCGGCTAAGGCTGATACCGCGCCGGCACCGGAGATGATCCGGGTTGCTGCTTGAAATCGATTCACTGCTTCACCGCCTTTTCTCTCAGTATGTCCCAAATCTTCATAATCATGTGTGCGTTGGAAATATAAATGATCGTTTAGCGGCGAGCCGCCGCTCCCAATTCGTGCACGGTGCTGTGCTTTTAGTTACTTCCCGGTGCCCGCTCGATTCGTTACTGCCGTGGTAAATGATCGTTTAGCTAAGCACTTACCTAAAACGCACGTCATTCCGAGGGAGCGAAGCGACCGTGGGAATCCCGTGAGGTTTCCACAGTATTACGGGATTGCCACGCCAGTGTGCGCACTGGCTCGCAATGACGTGGTGATCGGAAGTTACTGTGCTAAACGATCATTTATGGGAGAATGAAAAAAAGATTAGGAATTTTGAAACAAATGTGCTATGATAGTTTTTAGAGTAAAAAAGGAGGTGGGCGCATGCGGATACTGGGCATCGATCCGGGGTACGGGATCACCGGCTTCGGTGTGATAGAAGCGGACCGGGGAAACTGTCAGCTTCTGCGCTGCGGCGCCATCACCACACCGGCAGGGATGGAGTTTCCCGCAAGATTGGAAATTATTTATGAGGACATGCGCCAGCTTTTGGAGGCAACCAAGCCGGAAGCGGTGGCCATCGAAGAACTGTTCTTCGGCCAAAACGTCACCACCGGCATCGGCGTTGCCCAGAGCCGGGGCGTCATATTGCTTGCCATCCGGCAGGCGGATGTGCCGATTTTTCAGTACAAGCCCATGCAGGTCAAGCAGGCGGTGGTGGGCTACGGCAACGCCACCAAGCATCAGGTGCAGGATATGACCAAACGGCTGTTGCGGCTGGAAAAAATGCCCAAGCCCGATGACGCGGCGGATGCCATTGCCATTGCGCTGTGCCACGCACGGTCGGCGACCAGTTTGCTTGCCAGAGTGCAGAAACAATGAATCCCCCCGGCTGCTGACGCAGCCACCCCCCCTTTAGGCAAGGGGGGCATAGGGAGTGCGGAGGATAGATATGATTTATTATGTCAATGGAGAAGTAACGGTATTGGAGCCGGGGTTCGCGGTGATCGACTGCGGCGGTGTCGGCTACGGCTGCGCGGTGACGGCCTATACCGCTGCCCAGCTGAAGCTGGGTCAGAAAGCGAAGCTTTACATTACGGAAGCCATCCGGGAGGATGCCTTTGACCTCTACGGTTTTGTCAGCCGGGAGGAACAGCGGTGCTATCAGCTTTTAACCTCGGTCAACGGTGTCGGCCCCAAGGCAGCCATGAGCATTCTCTCTTCCGGCGGGCCCCAGAACTTTACGCTGGCCGTGATGACCGGGGACGAAAAAATGCTCACCGCCGCACAGGGCATCGGCAAGAAGATCGCCCAGAGAATTATCCTGGAACTGAAAGATAAGGTGGGCGGCGGCGCCATGGAGCTGGATTTCTCCACCGGGCCGGCTGTGGTGGCACCCCAAAGCAACAATGCCGCCGCGCTGGCAAACGCCGCCTTGCAGGAATTGGGATATTCTCCCGCCGAGGTGGCAAGCGCCCTGAAGGGCGCGCCGGCAGACGCAAGCACCGAGGAACTGGTGCGGTTTGCATTAAGAAACATGGTTATGAAGGGTTAATTTGTAGGGGCGGATGACCACATCCGCCCGGGCCGAAGTGGTCTTCGGCCCCTACAAGGTTGATTGGAGATATTACTATGAGTTT
>JAZNLC010000270.1:0-3361 GCA_045578895.1 Faecousia sp.
AGCTGCGGCCAAGGTGGCGGATGTAGCGGTGGTTTCCAGCGCAAACCGTGATGCTGTGGAAGAAGAGTGGGAGAAGTACGGATTGCTTGCCAATACCGATATCCTTTTGGCGCAGGATTGCGGAAGCAAGGCCCACTGCATCAGTGAAATGCTGAAATTTGGCTATGAGAAGGATCATGTGCTGATGGTGGGCGATGCTCCCGGCGACTGTGACGCAGCAGAAAAGAACGGAGTTTGGTTCTATCCGATCCTGGTCAACTGGGAAGAAGAGAGCTGGACAGAATTTGTGGAAAAGGCTCTGCCTAAGTTTGTAAACGATGAATACAGTACCTGCCAGGCAGAAAAGAAGCAGGTATTTGTAGAGAATCTGGGCGGCTGATCTGTCATAATAACGGAACATCCGCAAAACGACCGTTTTGCGGATGTTTTTATTGTACAAAGAAAACCACCGGCAGTGTGTGTGCCGGTGGTTCCAAAAGCTTTCGCTATGCCCAGTCCCGCCGCAGCGGAAAGCCTCCCTCTGATGAGGGAGGTGTCAAAAATCTATTTGATTTTTGACGGAGGGAGAGAAACAAGCAGAGAAAATTCTCTCCCCCAGTCAGCCTGTTCGGCTGACAGCCCCCTCGTCAGAGGGGGCCTTGGGTGCGCGCATAACCGCATCTGCGGTAGTAGGGCAGAATACGCAAGCGAAAGATAATTCAATGAGCCTATAGGCTCGGCTGATATAAGGCCCCAAGGGGGCTGGTGCATACCACCGGCACGGCCGGTGGTTATGATTGGGAGGATTGAATTATGAAAATGATCCATATGCAACATCCTGAATTTCCGGATGCCACACTGGAAGGCTATATTCTTGACGGAAATATTCCATTAGGACAGGATATTGCGCGGCCTGCGGTGGTTGTGCTGCCCGGTGGCGGATATGTATACTGTTCCGATGCGGAAGCGGAGCCGGTTGCGCTGAGTTATACCGCCAGCGGCTTTCATGCGTTTATTCTGCGCTACAGCGTGGGTAAAAAAGCGGCAGGATTTGTTCCGCTGAAGCAGGTGGATTGGGTAATCGGTATGCTCCGTGAAAACGCGGAAGAGTGGCATATCGATCCCAACAAGATTCTGGTCTGCGGTTTCTCTGCAGGCGGTCATTTGGCACTGTCTTCCGGTGTGATGGGTAAAAACAAACCAAACGGCATGATTTTAGGATACCCGGTGGCATCTGCGCCCAGCTGGCCTGGTATGGATTTTATGCTGAAATTGCTTACAGGTAAAGAAACTGTGACACAGGCGGATGAAGAGCCGTTTAATCTGATTCCCAAGATCACAAAAGACAGTCCCCCGGTATTTCTGATGGCAACAGCAGAGGATGCGCTAACGCCTTATGGCAGCTTGGCCATTGCCAAACGCTACAGCGATGTAGGCCTTGGCTACGAACTGCATGTATTCCAGTATGGCCCCCACGGCTATTCTTTGGCCAACGAGACCAGTGCCATGGGCAGCAGCCAAAAGCTGGATACATCCTTTGCCCAATGGCAAAAATTGAGTGTGGATTGGATATTCAAGACTTTTGGTAAACCGGTTTTTGAGGATAAGAATACCAGCCGAATGGCTGCGATCCTCAAAGATATGGGTATTGAGATGAAAGGAATCTAAGTATGCGTTATCAAATCGACCGAGAGAACTATCACCGTTTTGATATTATGGAACGGAATAAACTTCCTGCAAGAAGCTACTTTATTCCGTTTCCGACCAAGGAATTGGCAGACGGGGCAGATATTCTCTCAAAACGGTATACTTCCGACAAGGTCAAATGCCTTAACGGTCAGTGGGACTTTGTGTTTTACCCCCGGCCTGCGCAGGTTCCTGCTGTTTTTGATACGGATGCGGTGGAATTTGATACCATAGATGTACCGTCGTGTTGGCAATTCCGTGGCTATGATAAACCTTTTTATGTGAATTCCCGCTATCAGTTTCCTTTTGATCCACCCCATATTCCCATGGAGGAAGCGGTGAAAAAGACATTCTGTATCGCTGGCTCCGACTATGGCATCAAGCCTCGCTGGCAGACACCGGTGGATGCATATAATTTTGTCGGCGTATACCGAAAGCGTATTTTCGTTGAGAGGTTAGATAAGACACGAATTCTGTCTTTCCTGGGTGTCGCCAGTTGTATTGACCTATATATGAATGGCGAATTCGTGGGTTATTCCGAAGGCAGCCACAACACCGCCGAATTTGATATCACAGCTCATTTGCAAGCTGGAGAGAATGAACTGGTGATGGTCGTTCACCGCTGGTGTACCGGTACTTATCTGGAATGTCAGGATATGCTGCGCAATAACGGTATTTTCCGGGATGTGCTGCTGTACGAAATGGATGCCACAGATTTTTGGGATGTGGAATTCCGTACAGAAAAAAGAGGAAATACATATGAGGTAACTGCCGGCGCGGTGACCAACTGTGATACGGAAGTAACCGTCACGCTCTCCGGCCATAACATCTGTATGAAGCAGACGGTCAAGACCAAAGGAAAAATCGCCGCTGCACAGTTTTCCGTTGAAAACCCAATGGAATGGACGGCAGAAACGCCTTTCTTATATGATCTGTATTTTGAGATCCCCGGCAGCTGTGTGAAACAGCGAGTTGGTTTCAAAGATATTCAGATCCAAAAAGATATTTTCACCCTGAACGGTAAACGTTTGAAACTGAAGGGTGTCAATCACCATGATACCAGCTGCACGAACGGTTATTATTTGACTCCGGAGGAGATCCGCAGGGATGTGCGGATATGCAAAGACTATAATATAGATACCATCCGCACTTCTCACTATCCACCGGATCCCATGTTATTGGAATGGTGCGATGAGTTGGGTATCTATGTGGTGGACGAGGCGGATCTGGAGACCCATGGCGCTTTTATGCAGCAGTTTCCTCCCAATTTCCACACAATTTCTCAGGATCCAAAATGGGAGAACCGATATTTGGATCGGGTTCAGCGACTGTATGGCCGGGATAAAAACCATACCTGCATCCTGATGTGGAGTTTGGGCAATGAGTCCGGCGGCTATCGCAATACCGATGCCATGTACCACTGGCTGAAGCAGCGCACGAATATTCCGGTACATTATGAAAGCGTGATCCACTCCAAACGGGTTGCCTATGATGTGGGCAGTGAGATGTACCCAACTGTGCAGATGGTCACGGATGTAGGCAAACGTCGCCGCAGACAGAAACCTTTAAATGACCGGCCGTATTTTCTGTGCGAGTATGCACATGCCATGGGCGTTGGTCCCGGTGCGGTAGAGGAGTATTGGGAACAGATATACAAGTACGACAATCTGATGGGTGGCTGTGTATGGGAGATGGT
>JAZNLC010000271.1:0-3491 GCA_045578895.1 Faecousia sp.
TCTGCCAGATACTCTTCTGCTTTCTTCTGTGTATATCCTGTTTCCTGGCAGAATATTTTCATGGATTTTTTCTTATCCTGACAGTTGGCATTGTAGATGGCTGCCATACGCCGGGTTGGTTTGTAAGTATCGAGAGAATCAATCGTCCAGCACTCCTGCTGCATCCGGAATAGCTTAACTGTTTACCGTTCGCAGGAGGATGAACTGACGATCAGAATACATCCCAATCTTCCGAAATGAGCGCTGATAACATGAGGAGCTGTCCGTTAACTGCGGACAGCTCCTTTTGCAGAAGTAACAAAAGAATGACAGCCTCTATAGGCAAGCAATACCACATTTTCGAGAAAAACCGATTCAATTTATCGACGAAAGCGTTTTCGTATGCTATAATCTCATTACGATTGCAAAGAAGGAGGCTTTTTCAATGGAGAATAAGCCGAAAAAGACCCCATGTTGTACGGCTCTGCTAGCACATGTGTGAGCTGATAGAGGAGCACCACGCAAAATAACCCTAAAATAGTTCATCCCCGGCCTGAAAAGCCGGGGACTTTTGTTTTTTGCAGCTCAAAGCAGTCCGCTGTATCTGGGCAGCGGATAGTCTGCTTCGTAATTCCGGCACAGGTCCATAAAGGCCTTTGCGGAACCGGTCAGATACTTTTCCTTGTGCCAGATCATGTGGAACCGTCTGCGAAAGTCCATCCCTTCCACACGGACCGTCGTAACGAGTCCTTTTTCCAAAGGGCCTGTTACCATTCTTTGAGGAAGAACGGCGATGCCCAGACCGTTGATCACGGCATTTACCAGGGCGGTGGTGCTCATGGCTTCCCAAATGGGCTGTACACGGAATCCGGCGCTTTCTGCTGCCCGGTCAAAGACCTCCCGGGTGCCGCTGCCCGGTTCCCGGAGCAGGAACTTTTGCTGTTTGAATTCGGCAACGGTAAGGATCTGCCCATTTTGGAAGCGGCCGTCGGCAGGGCAGATTACAGCTAATTGATCCTCCATGTACTCCTCAGAAAGAATGGATGGATGGTGGGGCACACCTTCGATCAGGGCAAAGTCCAGTTCGCTGCTTAAGATCTTCTGTTCCAGCTCATCGGAGGGCGCAACCAGAACACGGACTTCGGTACCGGGATAGCGGCTGTAAAAGGCTTTTACATAGCACGGCAGGAACTGCGAACCGATGGTAACGCTGGCCCCTGCCCGGAGTAGGCCAAAGGAATCCCAATTCCGCATTCCCTTTTCCATATCCTCAAAAAGCGTACAGATGTGGGCAGCATATTCCAGGAACCGTTGACCTGCCTCTGTCAGCCGCAGCCTTCTTCCGATGCGGTCAAATAGAGTAACACCGTAATATTGTTCTAATTCACGGATAGCCAGACTGACTGCAGGCTGGGTCATATGCATTGCTTCAACCGCTTTTGTGGTATTGCAGCTGTTTTCGCAGACGGAGGCAAATATTTTCATATGGCGCAGAGTCATAGGATGAGCTCCTTTATATCTAATTACTTATGGTTGTGATTTAATTATATTATTTCCATTCTAAAATAGCAAGCAGTATAATGAGAACAAAGGAGTGATTCATTTGAACAACGAGTATCTAAAGCTATTTGTGTCTACATTTCAGCTCAGTGCCTGCACCTTCGGCGGCGGATTCGTCATGATTCCGCTGATGCGGAAAAAGTTTGTGGAAGAGCTGGGATGGATCGAAGAACAGGAAATGATGGATCTGACGGCCATTGCGCAGTCTTCCCCCGGTGCCATTGCAGTGAATGCTTCCATTCTGGTGGGCTACCATGTGGCAGGGATCCCCGGTGCATTGCTGACGGTATTGGGAACGGTGCTGCCGCCGCTGATCATTATTTCCGTGATCTCCTTCTTCTACCAGCAGTTCCGGGATAACGTGATCGTGAATATGGCAATGACCGGTATGCTGGCCGGTGTTGCGGTGGTGATCTGTGATGTGGTCATCAATATGACAAAAACGATCCTTCAGCAAAAACATGCGCTGCCTGTGCTGGTTCTGGCAGGTTCTTTCACGGCCGTGCGGTTTTTCAATGTGAACATCATGATCGTGATCCTGGTCTGTGGTATGATCGGTGCCTGGGAGACCTGGAGACGGGAGAAAATCTACAAGGAGGCCCTGGGAACATGATTTACCTGGAGTTATTCTGGAGCTTCTTTCAGATCGGCCTTTTCAGCATTGGCGGAGGCTATGCGGCCATGCCGCTGATCCAGCATCAGGTGGTGGATCTGCATCCCTGGCTGACCATGACCCAGTTTGCCGATATTATGACCATTGCGGAAATGACCCCGGGCCCCATTGCCATCAATTCTGCTACCTTTGTGGGGATCCAGATCGCGGGGCTTCCGGGAGCCGTGATCGCTACCCTTGGCTGCGTGTTTCCCTCCTGTGTGATCGTTCTGACCCTTGCCTGGATGTATTACCGCTTTCGGGGGCTGACCGTGATCCAGGGGGTGCTGGCAGGTCTGCGGCCTGCGGTAGTTGCCATGATTGCTTCTGCGGGGCTCTCCCTGCTGATCATGGCACTTTACGGCCAGCGGTCGATCCCTGCTGATATTTTGAGCATGGATCACATTGCCCTGTCTGTTTTTGTGGCTGGATTCTTTGTTTTGCGGAAATGGAAGGTCAGTCCCATGTGGATTATGGCAGGTGCCGGCGTGGCCGGTGTGTTTTTGTACACAGTTTTTTGAGAAGGAGGTGTGCATATGCGATATACCATGAAAGCGGGCATGCTGTACGAAGAAAACAGGCGGGAGCCGCTGATTCATATGAAAGGTGTTTTTTCCGGCCCGGAGAAGCATATCTGTCTTCCCAACGAAGAATGGGTTTTGCGTACAGACATTCGCAATCTGCCTGCTCCCCCGGGGAAACGGTCAGATGTCCGTTTCCGAAGATATGTGATACTGGATCCCGCCGGCGCAGAGATCGCCAGCGGAAAACCGGACTACGCGCAAGGGGATGACCCGGAGGTAGTTGGCTGGCCCATTTGCCGGATGCCAAGGGTCGACCATGCAGCTGTAACGATTGAGGGAAAACCCTATGCCCTTGTGATGCACAACAGCCAGAACTACGGATTAAAAGACGCGTCCGGATCTACCGTAGTTCAGATCATGCATCGGGGTCTGTGCGGAGGCTGGAATATCGATGCCGATGATGCTTTTACCCCCGGTATCCTGTGCGGCCTTTTTGCTTTTTGCAGATATATGGAGCAAGAGAACGAATTTATGATTGTGTGACAATTTTCTTTTGGGTTGTATCCGGTGTGCTTTTTTCCGAAAATGAAGCGTTTCTATTGACATAGTAACCTGATCTTCGATAGAATAAGATTACAACACATTTGGAGGATTCCTTCGTGAATGAAAAAGGAAGCAATCATCAGCTGTTAAAACAGAACAACCACAATCTGATCAAACGGTTTATCTATCGGAACAGTCCCATTTCCCGGGTGGAAATTGCCCAGCAGCTGGGA
>JAZNLC010000272.1:0-13678 GCA_045578895.1 Faecousia sp.
CTGACCGTAGGTATCGAAGATAGAAAGATCGTACTGCAGCAGCACCTGATGATCATTATCGCTGCGGGTCAGATCTTTGCGGATACCCTCCGCAAGAAACAGTTTCTTGGGACTGTTCGCATCCGCGCCAAAAACCGGGCCAACCGAAACACCGTCCATACCGCCGCAGCCATAGCGCCCCGGCAATCCGGTCAGCAGATCTGTCTCGCCGTAATCGGTAACCACATCCCGCACATACACAGCACGCATAATGCCATCTTTTTCCGCGTCCATATCCATACGGTCCAACTTACTCAGGTCAAAGGATACCAGATAGAAGGCATCTTCCTCTGCCAATTCTATACCGGTCCGCTCCATGATCCCTCTGCCGATCACATCGTGCTTCAGCTCCAAAGAACCGTATACACGGTTCCTTTCCGAATCAAAGGCGATGCAGCCCAAGTGGCCGATGATGTTCTTCACGCTGGCAAGAGCATTGCCCTGAAGGTCCGTCTTCAGAAGAATCGTGGTGAAGGAGTAATACACAAACCCCCGTTCCACATCCACCGCGATGCCCTGCACATGGCCTTCTTTCCAATTCCCACTAAAAATTGTATTCGGTAACTGCATAATAAACCTCCGGATCGTTAATCAAAAATTCTTTAAAAAATTTCTCAGCCGCCCCGTTCCACAGGCCGTTGCTTTCCTTTTTGATGGCATCAAGGGTCTTGAACCGGTCGCTGATTTCTTCCAAAGCGGAAAAATCAGCGATGGCTGTCAGGGGCAGCGCAATGTGGTTGTAGATCAGCTTTTGCCGCCGGGGATCTGAGGCAGACGCATCGTGGCATCGATCGCTGCATCCATTCCGCCGATATGGGTGATCATCACTGCAGAGTCGATTTTCTTTTTGCTGATCAAGCGTACAATATCCTTCATATCTTCCGCTGTGCTTCCGCTGGTTCCGGAAACATAGTATCCTCCTCTTACAGCTTTCCTACGCAGCCAAAGGTACGCAGTTTGTTCCGGGCCACTTCCTTCACCATCTCCCGCGCATCAGCAAGCACCAGGAAAGGTATAGTGATTCTTACGGGCATCTTCCAGCATTTCTTTCATTGAAACGAGCATATTGCTTCCCCTTTTTCAGCAATATTATATTCTTTTGCTTAACACTTGTCAAACACATGTGTTAAGCAGAAGCATGTCAAAACCTGCTTTTACCTGCAAAAACGCATAAAAGCCGCAAAAAAACACAAACTTCTTTTGTCCCCTACTTGATATCAGCGTGTCCGGCTGTCCAATCATACAAGACGGCAAATGAGTCGGAACTGTTACCCATGTTTTGGTAAATGATCCTCAAACTGGATATGGAATATTCATTGAGAATATGTTGGAAGCTGCTGCTTAAAGCCTCCCTCTGATGAGGGAGGTGGCTGCCCAAGGGGCAGACGGAAGGAGAGAAAACTGAACAACATTTCTCTCCCCCAGTCAGCCTATTCGGCTGACAGCCCCCTCGTCAGAGGGGGCCTTGGGTGGGTATCATCCATACACTCATGTTCTGGTCAATGACCCTACCAGCGGTTATGGCATTTTCGTCGAAAACATGCTGGATGCCGCTGCATAAGGAGGTGTAAGTATGGATTTCTACAAAGTCCCCATTGGGTTCGGCATGGCACTTGCCCAAAATACCGCCGCTATGAACCGTTATGCCCACCTGGATGAAGCAGAAAAGCAAGCGGTTCTGAATAAGGCGCACAATGTCCGTTCAGAGATGGAAATGTACACCCTTGTGGCAAATCTCGCCAACGGTATCATGGAATGAAAATAAGGGCGGTCGATGACCGCCCTGTTTTCTTAATTGCCGTATTTATATTTATTGTAGATCTCCATGTATTCCGACTTGGATACGCCCAGATCTTTCCACGGTTCACCGCTGGGTCCACCTTTATGGCTGTTGCGGCCACCGGAGCTGGTACCAAAGATTACAAAACTCAAAACAACAGCAACGAGAAAAATCCCTGCAAAAACATACTCATCTTTCACCCTGGGAAGAAGTGGTGAGCACAGGAATGTCAATATACCGGCACCAATCAGCAGAATAATGCCGCCAAATATATAGTGATCTTCTGTGACGATCCAACCGCCTAAAAGGCTCAGCGCCACACCCAGTACGCCCAGGCCAAGGACAAGGTACCCTGTGCTTTTATTATCATCCTTGCTCTTTTCCTGAACGGGCTTTTCCATTGCTGTGGGATTTTGCGCATCATCGGGGATCTGCCACTTTCCGGAAACCTTTTGTGCCCCCGGAATTTTCTCTGTTTTACATAAATTTCGCACTTGTTCTTCCGTCATATTCCACTTTTGGGAAGCTTCTTTTGCTGTCATAGAAGCACCTCCGGTATCGGTATGTTCTATATACTATCACCGCTGGGCAATGCTGTCAATTGCCCCCTGCGGATATGCACACTGTATGGTCGCTTTTTGTTGCTTTTTCGCAACCTTGTGGTATGATAGAAGCACGATGTAACGGGAGGTTCCCAAATGATTTTCTTATTACTGGCTGTGTTAAGCAGTTCCATGATCTCTATTATGATGCGCGTCAGCTCCGGTAGAATCTGCGCGAATTTAAGCATGCTGGCCACCAACTACCTGGTCTGTTCCCTGTTGGGTGCCGCCTATGCGGGCTTTGACCTGGCAGCACCGGAAGATCCCGGCTTTTTTGCAACGGTGGTCATTGGGCTGGTCAGCGGTGTGCTGTATTTAGCGGCTTTTGTAGCATTTCAGGCCAACACCAACAAGCGCGGTATTGTGTTATCTTCTGTTTTCATGAAATTGGGCTTGCTGGTTCCCATGGTCGCATCGGTGCTGTTTTTCAAAGAGATCCCCACCGCGGTGCAGGTCGCGGGCTTTTGCATCGCCATCTTTGCCATCGTACTGATCAATTTAAAGAAAGACGGCAGCAGGAATCGCTTCGGCTTTGGATTGATCCTGATGCTTCTGCTCAGCGGCGGTGCCGATGTGATGGCAAAGATCTTTGATGTATTTGCGCCCCGTTCCCACTCCGCGCTGTATCTGTTTTATAATTTTGCCACCGCCTTCATTTTGTGCGTTATCCTGGTGATACATAAAAAGGAGCGCCCAGGTTTTCGGGAGCTGCTCTATGGCACACTCATCGGCATTCCCAATTTCTTCTCTGCCAAATTCCTGCTGGCATCTCTAACGAAGCTGCCCGCGGTGATTGTGTACCCCACATTCAGCGTGGGTACCATGCTGATCGTCACCATGACCGGTGTGATCGTGTTCCGGGAACGGCTGAGCAAATTGCAGTGGGTCGCGATGATTGGGATCATTGCCGCGCTGATCCTGCTGAATATCTGACAAAGAGATTTACTGCTGATCTTCCGTTTGGTGATTGACTGTGTCCTGGGCCGGCTGTTGGATATCGAATCCAAGACAGAAGACCTTTCCACCGAGCTGAAAGCAGCGGCGAAAACGCAGATAATCATGACAAGCGGGCCAAAGAATAAAAAACAAGTGTACGAGAATTGTCCACGGAGATAAGCTCTTGTTTGCTGAAAAACTCCACACCGGCATCCCTTACATATGAGGAGAAACACTATGGAGATTCTGATTCAGAACGCAACGATCATTGACGGCACCGGCGCACCGTCTTATACGGGCAATGTAGGCATCGACCACGGCAGACTTCTTTTGCAGTATTTGCCGCAAACCGCCGATCTTGTGATCAATGCCCGGGGTAAGATCCTATGTCCCGGCTTTATTGACTGCCATTCCCATGGCGATGAGTTGATCGGCAGCGGCGATTTTGGTGCGCTGTGCAAGGTCAACCAGGGTGTCACCACCCAAATCACCGGTCAATGCGGTATGACTCTGGCACCCAGCAGCAAACTGCATGCTTTCAATCCCATAATCTCCCCTGACGCGGTAAACCCGGAGCTTCTCCATATGTCCCGGGAAGGTACTGCCTGGACAGACTATATGGCTTTTATAGAAAAAACGCCGAAAGTCACCAATATCAAACCCTTTGTGGGTTTTAACGCTATCCGTGTAGCGGTCATGGGTTACGATGACCGCAAGCCCACCGCCGAAGAGCTGGAGCAAATGAAAGCACTGCTGCGGGAAGCCATGGAGGCCGGCGCGGCAGGTATGTCCAGCGGTCTTGCCTATGTACCTGCCACCTATTCCGGCACGGAAGAACTGATCGAGCTGGCTAAGGTCATGGCCCCTTACGGCGGCATCTACACTTCCCATATCCGTAACGAATCCCACAGCCTTTTGGAATCCGTGAACGAAGCCATTGAGATCGGCCGCCAAGCCGGTGTCCCGGTGAACATTTCCCATTTTAAGATCATGGGTAAAGGCAACTGGGGCAAGCATACCGCAGCCATCGCCGCCATTGAGAAGGCCAGGGCGGAAGGTGTCGATGTTACCTGCGACCAGTACCCCTATCACAGCAGCATGACGATCTACACCCCCTGCATTCCACCCCGGCACTTTTCTGAAGGAACAGCAGCACTTTTGGAAAAGCTGAAGTCCCCTGAATTCCGGGCACTTGTGAAAAAAGAGATTCTGGATCCGGCCACCAATTACGAAAATTTCTACTTAAATTGCGGTGGCTGGGAGGGCATCACCTTCTGCACCTCCCCCAATATTCCCGAAGCGGAAGGGTTGACCGTGGCGGAATACGCAAGACGCATCGGCAAAGATCCCTTTGAGGCTTACTTTGATCTGGTCATTGCCAACGAAGGCCGCGGCACCGCTACTTATCACTGCATCAGCGATGAAGATATCTATGATATCATCCGCCTGCCCTATGTGATGGTAGGCAGCGACGGTATCGTCAGCAGCCGCTACGAAAAGTGCCACCCACGGGGCTGGGGCACCATGATACGGGCGATCTGCGCCTTTACCAAGGAAAAACCCATCCTGCCTTTGGAAGAACTGATCCATCGGATAACGGGTCTTCCTGCCGGGCGATACCGCCTGGGTTTGCGGGGCGAGATCCGGCATGGATATGAGGCAGACCTGGTGCTTTTGGATTACGCGAATCTGAAAGATAACGCCACCTATACCGATCCCACCGGATTGGCAGGCGGCATTGAGTGGGTCATGGTGGGAGGCAGGATCGTCTACCGTAACGGCAAACTCACCGGTGAAAAACCGGGCAAGTTGCTGCGGAGGGGATCTCCATGAACGAAAGACCTCTTCAAATATGTACCCCGCGGCTGAGGCTCGGCTCGATAACCGGTAAGCAACTTTCATCTGCGCATTCTTATCTTTTTATAAACTGACAAGAACAGAACTTTGGAGGGTATTCCATGGAACTTACCTATCAGCAATATCGTGATAAAGTCCGGGCCTGTTGGCTTGGTAAAAACATCGGCGGCACTTTGGGCGCTCCCTTTGAGTGCATCCGGGGTGTGTACGATGTAGATTACTACACCCACGATCTTTCTTTGGGTGTTCTGCCCAATGACGATCTGGATCTGCAGCTTCTGTGGCTGAATGCCGCGGAAACCTACGGTAAAAACCTGACCGCCGCAGAGCTGGGCGAGTATTGGATCTCCTACGTATCCGCCGATTGGTCGGAATACGGAGCGGGACAGAACAACCTGCGCTACGGTCTGCTGCCGCCTATCTCCGGCTGGTACAAAAATCACAATAAAGATAGCTGCGGCTGCTTCATCCGCAGTGAGCTGTGGGCATGCCTGGCTCCCGGACACCCGGAGATCGCCGTGAAATATGCCCGGGAAGATGCCATCTGCGACCATGCCGACGAAGGTCTGTACGCAGAAATTTTCTGCGCCGCCCTGCAAAGCGCAGCTTTTGTAGAAAGTGACCGGGAAAAGCTGATGGCTGCCGCGCTTTCTTACATCCCCTCCGATTGCGCCATTGCCAAAGTCGCCGCCACCGCAAAGGCCTGCTACGAAAGCGGTATGGATTGGAAACAGGCAAGAAAGACCATCCTGCAGAGATTCCCGGGTTCCTTCGGCCTGCTGCAGGAATACAGCCCCTTCGGTGTGAAGACCAGTCCTCCGGAAGCGGATGAGCCGGCCGGCGAGTTGGGCTACGACGCACCCAGCAACATCGGTATCATGCTGCTTGGCTGGTACTACGGTGAAGGCGATTTCTCCAAGAGTATCTGCATTGCTGCCGGCTGCTGTGAAGACGGCGACTGCAGTGCCGGTACCTTGGGTGCCGTTCTCGGCATTCTCCATGGCACCGCCTGCATTGAGGAAAAATGGCTGACTCCCATCGGCGACGAGATCAAGAGTATCTCCATCGACCAAACCAAAGCCTGCCTGGATATTCCCAAAACCGTCACGGAGCTGACCCGTCGGGTAGTCAATCTGATGCCCGTATTCATGCACGGTCACATTTCCTGGAACGAGCAAGGTCAGACGGTCTTTGCTCCCGTGGAAACCGTAAGCGCCCAGCCTGTCCGTGTGGGTGTGTATGACTACGAAGATCCCGTGCAGAACCTGGCAGTTTCTCCCGTCAGCGTCAGTGCCGCCAACACCCTGCTGGATATCCGGATCGTCTATGATGACCACTGCCTGGATATTCGTCCCGGTGAGGAAAAGTGCTTCCACGCAAAAATCACCAACCGGCTCCACAGCCAGCAGTGGCTGGATTGCAGGCTGCACCTGCCGGAGAGTTGGCGCGCAAAACCGGGCAGCAATTTCTGCCTGAATCTGAATCAGCGCCATGGTGGCTGTGCCATTACCGAGTTTGATTTTACCGTTATCCCCGGAGACCTGACCCAGGGCCGCTACGATCTGCTGTTGGAGATTCGATCCAATGGCCGTCTGCAAAAACTGTTCATTGAGCTTCCCCTGCTGACTTCCATGTGACAGAAAAAGGGCGTGTTGCGAACCACCGCAGCACGCCCTATTTTTATTCTTCCGCCTGATACTTTCCCGGTTTTTTTGCCAGCTCTTTTTTCCAAAACCGAATCAACCGCAGGATGCCGTGGTAAATCATTCGAAGCACCACAAAGACGGCAAACATTGCCAAGAATCCTACGATGCCAAACATGATATCCGCAAATTCCATTGCGCCGGTATTGGTGATCTTCTGGCCGATCTCTATGGCAAAGGTAATGACGATGATCACCGTAAATACATAGATCCAGGCAATAACCAACTCTTTGTTCCTTTTCGCCAGGTACTTAAACAGCGGATACACCACAAACAGCATAGCCATACCCAGCAGACCGATCACCAGAAAATGCATTTCCTTATCGGAAAAATTCATCTCATAGCCGTTATTGAGATTCATGATCTTATCATGGATCTTGGCAATGATGCCAACGCACCAATACAAAAAATCTCTCATAGGGGACTCCTTTCACCAGTGGTTCGCGGCAGCAATCTGCCGTTTCCCCTCATTATAGCACATCTGTCAAATCCCAATCTGCCGAAAAAGATCCCGCCGGTTTTCCGGCGGGATCTAGAATTTATTTTTCCGGTATTCTTTCAATGGCGGCGATACGCTCGCTGAGAGGCGGGTGGCTGTATTCCAGCACTACCAGCAGTTTAGCAGGAGCCAGATGTACAAAATTTTCTCTTGCCAGCTTTTTCAGACCCAGCACCAGTGCCTCACCGTAGCCCTCGGTTACTGCCTGCCGGTCTGCCCGGTACTCGGCAAAGCGGCTGTATGCGCTCATCGCCATACCGGTCAGCGGCTGGATCAATCCCAGGCCTGCGCCCAGCAGAAGATATGCAAAGCCATAGTTGACCTGGGCAAAGCCAAAGGCTTCATGGAGCATCGGCTCTTTTACCGCCAGCCATACCACCACAGCCATCAGCAAAAGGTTACCGAAATTCATGATCTGCTGCTTCAGTACATCCTTGTGCAATCCGTGGCCCAGCTCATGGGCAAAGACAGCACAGATCTCATCGGTGGACATGGCATTGAGCAAATTATCATACAGTACGATGGTTTTCATTTTGCCGAAGCCGGTAAAATAGGCATTGAGCTTGGTGGTGCGGCGGGAAGCGTCCATCACTTCAATAGCCTTGACCTGATAGCCGTGCTTGTTCAGCAGATCCATCAGTTTATCCCGCAGCTCTCCCTCTTCCAAAGGAACAAACTTGTTGCCGATGCGGCTGAAGATAGGATACAGGAAAGAGATCAGCAGGGTGATGCAGAAAACAACACCCGCAAACAGCAGAATCATTCCGTCACCCAGCCAACGGTGGAGCCCTGAAAGGATCCACATCAGACCCACACTCAGCACCAGCTCCAGCACCAGGTTCCGGATTTGGTCGGTGATGAAGGTCTTCATGGTGGGACGGTTGAAACCGTATTTTTCTTCGATGATCATAGTCGATACATAGTTGAGTCCCGCGTTAACCACGGCTTCCACCACAGCGTGGAGCAGCAAAACCGCCAGCAGCTGCATGAACACACCACTGGGAAACAGGGCAGCCACCGCCGCATACACATTGGTGCAAAGCAGCACCATCATCATAACCCAGGACACCAGGGTAGATGCCAGACCCAGCCGGCCCTTTTCGGCGCTGTAACGCTTCCACTTTTCATAGGTTTCCGCGTCATAGACATCCGCCACATTGGCGGGGGTAGGATTGTTTGCAGAACGGTTTTGTACAATGTGCAGCAACAGTTGGTAGACATGCTGCACCGTTACCAGCGCCAGAATCAGCCATTTCCAGTTCATATGGATACCTCCTAAAATTTCTTTTGGATCACCGCCGCTGCTTTTGCCAGCAGTGTGTCCGTTTCTTCTCCCAGTGCCTGCCGCAGCAGCGCGAATTCCGTTTGGCTTCCATGTGGTACTTCCCAGGCACCGGCATCCGTGCCCGGTGCGATCAGGCCGCCCATAGACGCGAATTTCTCCGTATTCGCCAAAGCACTTTCCAGGATTTTTTCTACATTCTCCTCGGAAAAGCGGCCCTTTCCCCGCAAATTACCGATGGTGCTGAGTGTGGGCACCCATACCGTTCCGGCTTCCTTCATGGCGTGCAGCGTTTCTTCTGTGAGATAGGCACCGTGTTCTACGGAGTCCACACCCGCCCGGGCTGCTGCCAGCACATTTTTGCCGTTGCCATGAACGGATACCGCCATTCCTTCCTCATGGGCGACATGGATCAATTCTTCGATTTCCCCATCTTCCAGACCATCCTCGGTCAGCACGCCAAAACGGTCAAAATTCATCAATCCCGAGATCATGATCTTGATAAAATCCGCGCCTTCTGTTTTGTTTTTCCGTACCAGTGCGGCAAACTCTCTCGTGGTTTCAAAGGGCAGCCCGATAATACCGCCATAGTGCCCCTTTTTGTACAGGGATGCCAAGGGTGTGCGGTAGGTGATGCCATATTCCCCAGCCATTTCTCTGGCTGTCTTGCCTACACCCCAGCGGTCACCGCAATCCCGCAGGTAGGTAAAGCCCGCATCCCGGTAAGTTTCCAAGACCTGCCGGATCCAAAGAATATCCGCTTTTTCACTGTGCCGGGCAATGGCATCTTTCCAATACAGTCCATCCAGCACCATATGGATATGACAATCGACCATGAATTTCTCCTTAAAAATCCAGGGGCAGCCTTGCTGCCCCTGACTTTATACACCCAGCAGGGCCTTTGCAAACAGAAAATATACCAGCAGGGAAAGCGCGTCCACAATGGTGGAAATAAAGGGACTTGCCATCACCGCCGGATCCAGATGCAGCGCCTTGGCCGCCAAAGGCAGCGCACTGCCTACCAGCTTGGCAATCACTACCGTCACTGCCAGTGTCAGGCATACCACTGCATCCACCATCAGGGTAATGTCCGAGTTACCCATCATCCATCTGTCCACCAGCAGGATCTTCACAAAACACACCACTGCCAACGCGATACCGCAAAGGATCGAGGTGCGCAGTTCCTTCCAAAGGACTTTGCCAATATCCCGCAGCTGCAGCTCATCCAGGCTCAACGCACGGATCACCGTAACGGAAGACTGGGAGCCGGAGTTACCGCCGGTACCCATCAGCATGGGGATAAAAGCCGTCAGTGCCACCTGGGCGGCAAGGGCCCCTTCAAAAGCAGTGATGATCAAACCCGTAAACGTAGCAGACACCATCAGGATCATCAGCCACGGCACACGGTTTTTAAACAGCTCAAAAGAAGAACTTTTCAGGTAAGTTTTTTCCGAGGGGGTCATACCACCCATCAGTTCCATATCCTCCGTGACCTCTTCTTCCATGACATCCATGGCGTCATCGAAGGTCACGATACCGACCATCCGGTTTTCTCCGTCCACTACCGGCAGTGCCAGGAAGTTATACTTGCTGAGCATTTTTGCTGCTTCTTCCTTATCCGTTTGGGTAGTAACGGAGATCAGGTTGGTAAACATCAACTCCGAGATCAGCATCTCATCATCCTGTGCCAGCAGCAGATCCTTAACGGTGACCATACCGATCAGCGTCCGGTTTTGGGTCACGTAGCAGGTATAGATGGTCTCCTTGTCCACACCCTGACGGCGGATCCGCAGGATTGCTTCCTCCACAGTCATATCCGGCCGCAGGGAAACATATTCCGTAGTCATGATGGAACCTGCGGTGTTTTCTCCGTACCGCAGCAGCTGATTGATGGTATTACGCATCTCCGGGTCTGCCTGCCGCAGAATCCGCTTGACCACATTGGCCGGCATTTCCTCTACCAGGTCAGCCGCGTCGTCAGCATACAGCTCGTCGACGATCTCTTTCAGCTCATTATCCGAAAAACCCCGGATCAGCAATTCCTGCGCTTCTGATTCCATTTCCACAAAGGTTTCTGCCGCCAGTTCCTTGGGAAGCAGGCGGAACAGAAGGGGTATTTGCTTATCCTCCAAACCGCTGAACAATCCCGCAATATCATTGGGATTCATGGTTACGATAATATCCCGCAAGGTTGCGTATTTTTTATCCCTCAGCATTTGGAGCAGCGCTTTTTCTACAATTTCAAAACGCTCTGCCACTGTGTTTCCTCCTTACAATTTCATTTTCTGTAAGGCAATCACACCGGTTAAGAGAGGCATGCCCACCATGGGGTAAGCCGTCTACTTCGGCCGGGTATACTGCCGCTTGAGCTTGTATCCATGGTGTCCCTCCTTTTGTCACATAGATGCATTCATTTTATTCCCAAACCGGCCGCTTGTCAACCTTGACGGACGGGATTTCTCCCTATAAAATGGAATCAGTATTGCACTCAGGAGGTTATTATGGGATTACGAATCGCAACCGCCGACGACCTGGCGCAAATCCTTTCCATTTATAGTCCGTATGTGGAAAACACCACCGTCAGCTTTGAATACGATGTCCCCTCTATGGAAGAATTCTTGGATCGTTTCCGGCAAATCACCGCCCAGTTTCCCTGGCTGGTATGGGAGGAAGACGGAAAGATCGCCGGCTATGCCTATGCCTGTGCCCCCTTCAGCCGGGCTGCGTACCGTTGGTGCGCAGAGCCCTCCATCTATATTCGTCCCGACCGGCAGGGGAAGGGCATCGGCAAAAAATTGTACCTGGCATTGGAATCCCTGCTGTGCATGCAGGGTTATCAGCTCAGTTATGCCATCATCACCTCAGAGAATGCCGCTTCTTTGGCTTTTCACAAAGCCATGGGGTACTCTGTTTTGTCGGAATTTCCCCATTGCGCCTGGAAATTTGGAAGGAATTTGGGGATCATTTGGATGGAAAAACGGCTAATCCCCAACGAATTACCCAGTAATCCGCCAATTGCTTTCCCCTACCTTGTGAAAAACGACAAAAAGATCAAAAAGTTTTTAGACACTTTGTCCCTTTCATAATCCGCAAAAATATGGTATGTTATGCGTGGAGAAATATGTACGGGAGCATCCGCTCCCGGCGTCTAAATTACCTGTAAGCAAACATTTCAACACAAGGAGCTGTGACCATGTATTTTCAGAAAAAACGCTGCATCGCTATGCTTTTGGCCGGTGGCCAGGGCAGCCGCCTGCATGTCCTGACCCGGAAAACCGCCAAGCCTGCGGTCCCCTTCGGCGGTAAGTACCGCATCATTGACTTCCCTCTGAGTAACTGTGTCAATTCCGGCATCGATACCGTGGGTATTTTGACCCAGTATCAGCCCCTGGAGCTGAACGAGTACATCGGCAACGGCCAGCCCTGGGGCCTGAACAAAACCCATAGCTGCGCTCAGGTTCTGCCTCCTTACGAGCGCCACGACAAGAAGAGCGGTTGGTATAAGGGCACTGCCAATGCCATCTATCAGAACATTGATTTTATCGACCGTTTTGATCCTGACTATGTTGTGGTTCTCTCCGGTGACCATATCTACAAAATGGATTATGCCGCCATGGTGGAATACCACGAAAAGAACAATGCTTCCTGCACCATCGCTGTGCGCACCGTGCCCCTGAAGGAGGCTTCCCGCTTCGGTATTCTGAACACCAACCCCGACAACTCCATCTACGAGTTTGAAGAGAAGCCCAAAAAGCCCAAGTCCACCAACGCCTCTATGGGCATCTATGTATTCAACTGGAATGTGCTGCGTGAAGCTTTGATCGCCGACGAAGACGACGAAAAGTCCTCCAATGACTTCGGCAAGAATATCATCCCCAACCTGCTCAATGCCGGCCACAAGATGATGGCTTACAACTTTGACGGCTACTGGAAAGATGTAGGTACCATCGACTCCCTGTGGGAAGCCAACATGGAACTGCTGGGCAAGGATCCCGAATTCAACATCCGCGGCGATGAGCGTACCAAGATCTATGCCCGTAACGATGCCATGCCCTCTTCCTACATCGACGAAAACGCAAAGACCGTCAACTGCTTCATTGCCGAAGGCTGTGAAGTTTACGGCACTGTCCGCCACAGCGTCATCTCCGTTGGCTGCACCATCGGCGTGGGCGCGCAGGTGGAGGACAGCGTGGTGATGCCCGGCGTGGTCATCGAGCCCGGCGCCATCGTCCGCCACGCCATTCTGGGCGAGAACAGCCACATCGGCAAGAACGCCGTGGTCGGCGGCGGCTACAAGCCCGGCGACAAGAAGAAAAAGATCAGCGTCACCAGCAAGGGCGCTGTCATCGAGGACAATACCGTGCTTGCGCCCGGTGATATGAAGTAAGGAGGCAGCGCCATGAATGTAATGGGTATTATTTTCGCCAATGACGGCTCCCTCAGCGAGCTGACCACCAAGCGCACCATGGCATCGCTCCCCTTCGGCGGCCGCTACCGCCAGATCGACTTTGCCCTGTCCAATCTGGCCGCTGCCGGCGTGCGCCACATCGGCGTCATCTCCCGCCACCATTTCCAGAGCCTGATGAACCATGTGGGCGCAGGCGAAGAATGGGGTCTGGAGCTGGAAGAGGGCGGTCTGGAATTTTTGACTCCCTACGCCATGTCCGCCACCGACACCTACCGCGGTAAGCTGGATTCCCTGTACTCCGTCATGGGTTTCCTGGAGTACGGCTGCGATGACGAGTATGTCATCATGACCGACTCTGCCATCCTTTCCAATATCGACCTGCAGCACGTGCTGAAGACCCATATCGAAAGCGGCCGGGATATCACCGTGGTCACCAAGACCGGCATCGCCAACGGCCGCAAGCAGCTGGATCTGGCGCTGAAGCTGGACAAGAAGGGCGAAGTCTGCGACATCTGCGTGGACTATGTGGCACCTGAAGACTATCTGGCCTCCATGGACATCTTCGTGCTGAA
>JAZNLC010000273.1:0-9024 GCA_045578895.1 Faecousia sp.
GCGACACTGATCAGGGTGACCATCAGGGCACGGAAACCGAAGAAGTATACGCTGCCGATGAGCGCGGGTGCCAGCGCGATCAGTACATCGCGCATGATGGTCTGGGTGGTGACTTTGGAATGGACATGGGGAGAGCTGGAAATCGTCAGCTCATAGAAATATTTCATAACAGCCATAAGACTTCCACCTCCTTAAGGCTTCTGCGCGGCAGCTTTTTTCGCGGCTTCCGCGGTACGGATATGGTGCTTGGCAGCCTTGAACGACAGCACCAGCGGCACGCAGGCCGGGCAGGTATAAGCGCAGCAGCCGCACTCGATACAATCCATCAGATTCTGAGCCTTCATTTCCTCCACATTGCCGGAGTAGAGGCTCTTGTACATCAAAATGGGCATCAGGTGCATGGGGCAGACCTCAATGCATTTGCCGCAGCGGATGCAGCGGGACTGCTCTACTACATACTTGTTCTTCTTGCCTAAAATAGTAACGGCATTGGTTCCCTTGATCACGGGAACCGCCAGGTCGTACTGGGCAGCGCCCATCATGGGGCCGCCGGAGAGGACCTTGTAGGGGTTCTCGCTGTGGCCTACCGCGCGGATCATATCGTTGAAACCGACGCCGATGGGGACCATCAGGTTCATAGGCTTCATGGCGATATCGCCGGAAACTGTGACCAAACGGCGGATCAGGGGCATGCCATTATAAACCGCATCATGGATGGCTTTACAGGTGGCGGCATTGAATACGGCGCAGCCAACAGCCGCAGGCAGACCGCCGGAGGGAACTTCCCGGCCGGTGACCGCGAAGATCAGCTGCTTTTCAGCACCCTGGGGATACTTGGCAGGCAGGATATCCAGCACGATGCCGTCCTTGGGATCGATCTCCCACGTCAGAGCTTTCGCTGCGGCGGGCTTGTTGTCTTCCATGGCGATGTGGGCACTCTTCAATCCCAAAATCTTCATGATGATCTTCAAACCGGAGATCATCTCGATGGGATAATAACGGCAGAGAATATCGTCGGCAACTATGTAGGGCTCACATTCGGATACGTTGACGATGATGGTATCCACCTTGCCGAGGCCGGAAGAAAGCTTAACATGGGTGGGGAAGGTAGCGCCGCCCATGCCGACAATACCGGCTTCCCGGATGATCGCCATCAGCTCTTCCGGGGTCAGCGCGTCGACCTGCTCTTTGGTGCGGGGTTGAATGGTCTCGCAGGGGGTATCCAAGTGGTCGTTTTCAATGACCACGCTCATGACCATGGTGCCGCTGGTGTGGGGGCGGGGTTCGACAGCCTTGACCTTACCGGATACACTGGCATGGACGGGGACACACAGACCGGAGTTATCACCGATCTTCTGACCCATCGTAACCATATCACCTTTCTTGACAAGGGGCTGGCAGGGCGCGCCGATGTGCTGGGACATGGGAATGACCACGGTGTCCGTTTCCGGGAAAGTCTGCACCGGGGCGTTCTCGGCATAGAACTTGTTCTCTTTCGGGTGGATTCCTCCAAAGAAGGAAAACGCCATAACTCAATCACCTCTTATATAAAAATCCGCGGATTTACAATACTGCATCCATCATAGAATATGATAACTTATTTTCAAAAGATTGTCCATATAGAATTGGGCAAAAACCATAAAATAAAGGAAAAAATAAAATAATATCGATATAAACTGACGGAGAAAACGGGACAAGCTGCCACCTTTTGTGACAGCCCTATGATATGGCGATTGGGAATTTGCTGCACCCAACGATCATCTGCTTGGGATCAAGACAGCTGCCGATGGTACGCATAGCGGAAAAAATAAAAAATTTTCTAAAAACCGTGCTGCATTTTGCGCTTCTGAATCGTCTTAGTAAGCAGAAAAAGAATAAGGAGGTATTCTGATGAAACGCAGAATCATTTGTATCGTGGTATTGACACTGCTTCTGCTGTCCCTTTTTGGCTGCAGTAAGGATGAGGTACCCATTGTAACAGCCGAATATGATTCGGCGCTGACCTACGGTGTCTTTGAAGCAGAAAAGCTGAAGGTGCTTCCCTGGAATTCCGGCCGCAGTGAATCCACTACAGCCCATAAAGTGGCAGAAGTAGAAAATGGCTACCATTATTTGCACGATTTATATTTGCTTTATGCCGATAAGACAAATTTATCCAATTGGGTCTTGGTATGCGGTAAACCCAACTGTGAGCATTATAAGTATAACAAGGATACCGACTATGTAGATTTAGTGGAAGGTTGCCATGCGCAAATGGATGGAGAGTGGATCGTATGGCAGGACGGACGGCTCTACTACACCGAATATCGCGGTAATTTTGATGTACCTATCAAGAGCAAAGGTATGGGAAATCTGATCGTCAGCGTTGCACCAAATGGTGCGGACAAGAAATTTGCTTACGCAATTGAAGATGCGTTGATACTGTCAGAAGGTATTGCAGGTGGCAGGTTGATCGGCGATCAGTGGATCCAGTCGAAATCGGAAATCGATATTGACGGAAACACTGTCAGCCGTATGTTCGTGCTGGATAAAGAGGGCGAACGGGAAATTGCGATTCCAAGTGATACAAAAATCGAAATATACTCTTGCTATGACTTTTTCCTGCGGGGTGATCCCTATTTTGAATGCAACGGTTTATCTTCGACGAAGTTTTTGTCACTCCGGAGGGAAGAACTGGTAGGTTTTGATAAAAAGTATGTCCCTGAGACCGGCGGCTTTATTTCCGGCACAACATTGCGGATATTCAAAGAGAATAAAGGCTATTTCGATATCGATGTGACCACCGGAAAACAGGTAAAGGTAGCGGATAACCGACTAAAAAACAGCACAGGCATGATTCTCGCACCAAACTGCGTTGTTGAATCCACACTGTTCTCCTTCAACCGAAAGAACAGAACGGAAGCAGGTGCAATAGAAGTATTTGACGGAGAAAGCTGGCGCAGTGTCCGATTACCGGAGGAATGGCAGAATCCCGGCACCGACCACTGGCTCCATATGCTGGGTATCACCTCCGACAGCATTTGGCTTTATGGCAGGGACGAGGAAGACTTTTATGGCGGCTGGGGGTATCCCAGTGATCTTTACCGCATCCCTTTGGACAAAGAAGAACTGGTGATGGAATACTGCTTCACATTCCCAATCCCGCCGGAATAAGACGGAATTGGATTTGCGTTATATAGTAAAAGAAGCTTTTGGACACGTATTATTCTTGTGTCTCCTGGAACTGCTTCAGCATTTGTTCCCCCAATCCCACTTTTAGACCAAGTGAGCATCAGCAAAAAATACCCCAGGGGCCGATGGAAACCCATCGGCCCCTACGAATTCTATCGAAAATTGCCGCAAAAACGATACCGAGCGGGCGCCGGGAAGTAACGATTACCACCGCACCGTGCACGAAATGGGTGCGGGCACTGCCCGCATAAACGATCATTTAGCATTGCAGCAACAAATCGAGCGGGTCAGGGAAGTAACGAAAAGCACCGCACCAGACACGCATTGTCAGCGGGCACTGCCCGCATAAACGATCATTTATGCGGCAGACATTGCAAATAGCAAAGGCCGGTGGAAACACCGGCCTTTCATCATATTAAAATTCGATGCCCAGTTCCGCGGGCTGGAAACGGGGGCAAACATTTTCGGAAGATGTGATCACGGAGGCGGCGAGAATCGAGCCGATCTCAATAGACTCGGCCATAGTCTTGCCGTAGGTCAGGCCGATGGAGACGCCTGCGCAGAAAGCGTCCCCTGCGCCGGTGGTGTCCTTGACCTGCACCTTGCGGGCGGGGCAGACACCGCTCTGCCCATCTGCCGTTGCGTATACCGCGCCCTGATCGCCCATGGTGACAACCATGGAGGGGATCTGCGCCTGGACTACCTTTTGTGCCAAAACGCTTCGCATTTCCTCCGGGGAATTGTCGGTGTAATCATCCAGGAACAGAAGCCCGGCTTCCAGCTGATTGCAGATAAAACAATCGAAGCTGCGCAGGAAATCCCGGCGCTTGGCGGCAAGATTCATATTGGAAACCAAACCGAATACCTTCACATGGTGCTTTTGGGCCAAATCCAGGGTCAGCTTTACGATATCCTTGTCCAAATCCACCTCCAAAACCACGGAATCCGCCTGGGAGAAGATCTCGTCGCCCTTTTCTTCCAACAGATCTACAATGGGCAGCATATTGGGCCGCTTGGAGATAGAACCTGCCACATCGCCGTTGTTGTCAAACACTGCCAGCCAGGTGCCCATACCCCCGGGAATGGTCATCACATACTGGGTATTGACCTTGTGGTTATTCAGCTTTTGCAGCACATCCGCACCCATGGGAGTATCGTCCACAATGCCCAGGAAGGTAGGCCGCAGCTCTACGTTTGCAATATCCTCTACCACATTCCGGGCGACACCGCCGTGAATATATTCTACCCGGCCTACATTGCGCCCGGTAGGCACATAGCTGTCCTCAGGAAAACCCTTGATATCCACAAATGTCGCGCCGATGACTACGATTCCCATAACGCAGCCTCCTTTTGGGTATTTTCGCCATTGTAGCACAAATTCATCCGCCATGCAATTCCCACTCTGGCAGAAATTTGCTGGACAGAAGCACTTGAAGCCGATATAATGAAGAAAAAACCGAAGGAGACCATCCATGGACCGGAAGTATAACAAAACCATTTACGCCTGCTTCGTGGGATACATCGTCCAGGCGATTATTGTGAATTTTGCGCCGCTGCTCTTTTTGACATTCCAAAATACCTATGCCATCTCCTGGAGCAGCATTTCGGCACTGATTACCATCAATTTTTGCGTGCAGCTATGCGTGGATCTGCTATGCGCCAAGCTGATCGACCGCATCGGCTACCGGACCGGCATTTTGATCGCCCACGCCGCTGCAGCACTGGGGTTGATCGGCTTAGCCTTTTTGCCGGATCTGCTGGGCGATCCGTTTTGGGGCCTTGTGATCTGTGTGTCGGTGTATGCGGTGGGCGGCGGCATTTTGGAGGTTTTGGTCAGCCCTATGGTAGAATCCTGCCCAACCACCAATAAAGAAGGCTATATGAGCCTGCTCCATTCCTTTTACTGCTGGGGACATGTGGGTGTTGTGCTGCTGTCGACACTGTTTTTTGCGGTGTTCGGCATTGAAAACTGGAAGATCCTCAGCCTGCTGTGGGCATTGGTGCCAATCCTGAACGGCATCGCGTTTGCCTTTGTACCCATCGCCACGCCCCAATCCGCCGGGCAGGCAGGTCTTCCGCTAAGCAAGCTTTTAAAAAGCGGTCTGTTTTGGATCTTCTTTGTTATGATGCTTTGCGCCGGTGCCAGCGAGCAGGGTGTCGCCCAGTGGGCATCTGCTTTTGCGGAAAAGGCCCTGGGGATCCCCAAGGCCATCGGCGATTTGGCGGGCCCGTTGTCCTTTGCGGTGATGATGGGTACTGTTCGCGCACTGTTTGCCAAATTCAGCCACCGGATTTCCCTGGACAAAGCGTTGACGCTGTGCGGCCTGCTGTGCGTGGTCAGCTATCTGCTGGCATCCCTTTCTCCCAACCCCGTGCTTTCCTTTATGGGCTGCGCGTTGTGCGGCGTGTCGGTTGCGATCATGTGGCCCGGCACTTTGAGCGCCGGCGCGGGGCAGATCAAAGGCGGCGGTACGGCTATGTTTGCGCTGTTCGCGGTAGCGGGGGATGTGGGCTGCTCTGTGGGTCCCAGCCTGGTGGGAATGGTATCCGACAAACTGGATGGTGATTTAAAGCGGGGCATCCTGGCAGGCGTTATCTATCCCATCGGTTTGCTGGCAGCGATTCTCTGCCGCCGGATCTGGCAAAAGAAACATTCCGCCTGATTGTAACCAACAGCAGCGGATTTACGATATATTGATCAGAAGCAGAAAGGGGCATCCTTATGGAGGACCGACAGATCATATCGCTGTACTGGCAACGGGACCAACTGGCGATCGAACAGACGCAGCGAAAGTACGGGCATTATCTGATAAAGGTGGCCTACCATATTCTGTATGATCTTGAAGATTGCGCGGAAAGTGTGAATGATACATACCTGGCAGCCTGGAATGCCATCCCGCCCCATGCGCCTCAGTCTCTTTGCGCTTTTTTGAGCAAGCTGACCCGCCGGATCTCCATCGACCTGCTTCGGAAAAAGCAAAGCGCCAAGCGGGGCGGCGGGGAGTATGAGATGTCGCTGGAGGAACTGAGCCAGTGCTTGCCGGGCGGACATGACCCGGAAGAAACGGTCAATGGCAGGGAATTGGTAAGAGCCATTGAAAAATTCCTGCTGGACCAACCGGAAAAAACAAGGAATGTATTTATCGGCAGATACTTCTATATGGACAGCGTAAAAGAAGTGGCCCGCTACTGCGGTTTAACGGAAAGCAACGCCAAGGTATTGCTGCACCGCACGCGGCTTGCTTTGGGAGACTATTTGAAAAAGGAGGGATACCTGTGAATGCACACCACATCCATGATGCTATTGGTGAGATCTCCGAGGAGCTGATCGATCCCGTGGCAAAACTGCGGCAGAAAAAGCGGTATCCCGTCGCCAAATGGGTGGCTGCGGCTGCCTGCGTCTGTTTGGCTTTGCTGAGTCTGCCAATAGGACTTAGCGCCTTTGACGGCACAAAAGCCGAAAGCGCGGACAGAGCGCCGGAAATGAATATGGGGCATCTGTACGGCGGGGTGCTGGATGATGAAAAAGTCTCTTCAGATATGGTTGTGGAGATGTCTATCTTCCGGGCAAAGGTATTGGAAGTCCATGAGAATACGGTGCTGGTAGAGCCCCTGGAAGGGGAGGATGAACTCCGCTGTAGCGATCAGATCTATATTTCTTTTGGACATCTGGAGCAGATCCCGGAAATCAAAGTGGACGATATCATTCAAATCCAATACAACGGTATGATCATGGAAAGCTATCCCGCCCAGATCGACGGCACTTACAGCATTGAAATTATCGAATAAGCAAACCCGGCAGTTCACTGAACTGCCGGGTTGTTGTTTTTAAATCAGGCGGTAAATTGTCGTTTGCCGGTATTCTTCCCCGGCTTTCAGCAAGACGGAGGGGAAGTTGGGATGATGGACTGCGTCCGGATATCCCTGGGCTTCCAGGCAGACAAAACAGGGTCCATGATAGATAGCCCCATCCTTGCCGGGACGGTAGGCTTTAAAGTCAGCGCAGTAGATCTGCATACCTTCGGTGGTGGTTTCTACTTCCATGGAAAGATTTGCGCCCTTTACCACTGCCGCCTTCCGCAAGCCGGTTCCGTTTAAGCAGAAGTTATGGTCATAGCAGCCAAGATCGGTTTGAGTGAGCTCCGCACCCAAAGCCTTTTCGGTGGTGAAATCCAAAGCGGTGCCCGCTACCGGCGCGACCACACCGCTGGGGATGCCTTCGGCATCGGTAGGGGTATAGTGATTGGCGTTGAGCCACATGGTGTGCGCAAGCACCTCACCGCCGCCGTTCAGATTGAAATAAGCGTGATTGGTCATGTTGACCGCAGTGTCCATGTCAGATGTGGCCTTGTAATCGATCCGCAGGCCGCTGCCCTCCAGGCTGTAGGTGACTTCCACCTGCAGATTGCCGGGGAAGCCTTCCTCCATATGGGCAGAGAACAGGGTCAGTTTCAGTTTATCATCTTCCGCAGCGGCGTTCCAGATCTTCTTGCCAAATCCTTCAAAACCACCGTGGATCTGATGCTTGCCCCGGTTGACGGAAAGGGGATATACCGTACCGTTCAGAGGCAGCTCCGCGTTGGCAATGCGGTTGGCCACACGGCCGATCAACGCGCCGAAGTGGCCGGTATTGACCAGGTATTCTTCCAGGGTATCGTAACCCAAAGTCACATCGGTGCCATTGTATACCAGCTTTTGAATGATGCCGCCCAAAGTCAGGATCGTAGCGGACAGACCACTTTCGTTGGATAGGGTATAGGCATACACATCACCTTTTTCGTAGGTGCCGAACAAAGCCTTTGTAATCATACAGATTCCTCCATATCTATCAGTTCAGGGTGTACAGATTCAAATTGCTTTCGATCCCGGTCAGAGATGCCAAACAACACAAACATGATTATGAGTGTTACAACACCTACACCGGCAAATGCCAGGAAGATGGGGCTGTAAGTGCCGATCCTGTCGTAGACGGTATTGACCAAAGGCAATGTTACCATAGAAGCGCCGGGGATCAGGGCCATAACGATGCCGACAATATTGCTCTGAGAGTGGTAGCCAAAGAGGGCAGAAGACAGCAGCGGCGCGGTAATAGTGGTCATGACAAGGCCGACGGAGAATACCAGCATAGCAGCCAGTGCAACCAACTCATTTTGAGAGAATGCCAGCAATACAAGGGCCAACACATTACAGATCAAACACAATGCGTTGACTGTTTTTGCGCCCAAGGCATCACTTAGAATGCCGCAGAGGAACTTGGTAGCAGCCAGCGCCAGCAGCATGATGCTCTGCATGGAAGCGGCCTTGGCAGCGGTCATGCCGCAATCCTGAAGATGCGGTACAACAGCAGAAAACGCGGAATAACAACAGCAACAAGATAAGAACACTACAACCAGCATCATATAAAAGGCAGGCATCTTTGTGACATCCTTTGGTTCATAACCATACCAATGATCCCGGTGTTCTTTTCTTGCCTTTTTGCCGTGATGCTGACCTGCACCGTAGGGAAGCAAACCAATCTGACCGGGACGGTCCCGGCTGATCAAAAAGATCAGTACGGCCATAACAGCCATCAAAATGCCGCACAGGTAGTAACCGGCTCGCCAACCATCGACTTCGATCGAACCCGACAGTACGATACTGAACAAACTGCCGCCAAGACCGGTGGCCGCAGTGACCAAACCCAAAATCAGACCCTGGTGGGTATGAAACCAAGTGTTTACCATGCGGGATGCCGCGGCGGTAGAGCAGAATCCTTCGCTCGTGCCCGAAAGTGCCAAAGCAAAAGCCAGCATGATGCCGTTTTGGCTGGCACCAAGCAGCGCATAGGCAGCGGCGGTGATCAACAGGAACAAA
>JAZNLC010000274.1:0-4520 GCA_045578895.1 Faecousia sp.
ATCTTTCCTGCAGTGCTGCTAAAAGCGCTTCCAGCTGGGTCAGGGATTCAATTTCATAGTCTGCCGGGATTTCCGGATCGGCGGGGATATGTTTGGGATTGACCCAGCAGGTCTTCATTCCCGCATGGATGCCGCCCAGGATATCCGATGTCAGACTGTCACCTACCATCATAGCTTTGGAAGGATCATAGCCGGGGATCTGTTCGGTCGCCCGCTCGAAGAATTCTTTTGCGGGTTTGTTGGCACCCAGTTCCTGAGATACGAATACCTTTTCAAAGAAGCGGTACAGATTGGCGCTGGTCATACGGCCCTGCTGCACAGAAGCCGTACCGTTGCTGGCAAGAAACAGCCGGTACTTTTTTGAAAGAGTGTCTACCGCCGCTTCTGCTCCCGGCAGAAAGTAATGACCGATGGACAGATTCTTTTCATAAGCCCTGGCCACCTTTGTGCCGTCACATACGATGCCATATTCGGCAAAAAGCAATTCAAACCGCTTTACCAGCACCTGCTCCCGAACCCACAAGCCCAATTCCAGCTTATGCCAGCATTCTTTATTGATCTGACTGTAGCGGGTAAGGACTTCTTCCGTCGGTTCAATGCCGAATTCCCGAAAAGTCTTGCTGATAGCAATCTTTTCCGCCTTATGAAAATCCAGGATGGTGTCATCCAGATCCAAAAACAAAAACTCAATCATGGCGCTTTCTCCTTGCGATCTCGTTGGCGATGGCAGCAAACGCGGGAATATCCAGCGTTTCGCCCCGGACATTGGGATCAAAGCCGCAGGCATTCAGAACTTCCTCTGCCCCGGTCTTTCCCAGCTCCGGGAAGCCGAAAGCCAGGCCGTTGCTGAGCTTTTTGCGCCGCATGGCAAAGCTGGCCCGAACCGTGCGGAAGAAAATATCCCGATTGTCGATCTTCCAGGGCATTTCCTTGCGGCAGCGCAGGCTGATCACCGCGGATGTCACCTTCGGCTGCGGCAGGAAGCAGCCTGCCGGCACATCAAAAAGGATCTCCGGCTGGGCGTAATACTGGCAGAACACCGTAAAGGCGCTGTAGTCCGCCGTGCCGGGCTTTGCGGCGATCCGCTGGGCAACTTCCTTCTGCACCATAACGGTCACACTGTCAAAGCACTCCGCCTCCAGCAGCGCCGTCAAAATAGGCGAGGTAATATAGTAAGGGAGGTTGGCGCAGGCCATAGGCCGCAGGCCGGCAAACCTTTCTTTCACCAGCGCAGCCACATCCTGCTTCAGCACATCATCCCACAAGATCTCCAGGTTGGAGAATTCTCCCACAGTCAGATCCAGAATGGGCTTCAGCCGGGTATCCAGCTCCACGGCGCAGACCTTTCCTGCCCGCAGAGCCAGCTGCTGTGTCAGCGGACCGATACCGGGGCCGATCTCCATAACGCCGGCAGTGGCATCCACCCCAGCTTCTTCTGCGATCCGCTCCGGCACCCACCGGGAGATCAGAAAGTTCTGGCCCTTTGCCTTGGAAAAGTGGAAGCCATGCTCCGCAAGCAGCGGCTTCATTACTTGAATATTACAAACATCGATCATAAAAATATCCGCCTTTCTTTCGGTAAGTATACCAAAGGAAAGGCGGATTTGCAATTACTAAGTCAAAGATTATCCCAGGAAGTAGATGATTACATCCCGCATACCAAACTGATTGCATTCCTCAGGTGTGGGGAAATACAGGTCAACACGGGCATCGATAATGGAACTACCGGTGTCTTCCGCGGTGGCGATACCGTAAACATAGTCACCGTCTGCGCTGACGATGAACATACGGGTTCCCAGGGGGATCCACCGGGGATCCACCGCAACGGTTCCGATATGTACCGTTGTTCCGGAATAAGTAATGGTGCCGCAGCCCTGATCGTATTGGCTGTATGCGCTACCCAACATTTTGGTGGTGCCGGTATAGGTCAGCACTTCGCCGTTGGGTAGGAAAATATGACGGTCGGTAATGACCAGCTCATCGGCGGGATCCTTAGGCGGCAGCGGCTCGCAGCCGTAGCCCAACGCAATAATCTCTTCCACGGGCTGCTGGATCACTGTTTCTTCCAACACTGTGCGGTTAGTCTCCTTACCGTCAACATATACCACATTGGCGGTACAGAGCAACTGGCCGTCCTGGCCCTCTCTTACCACCAGGCTGGTACCGGCAGGCAGGGAGTAATCGTGATAATAAGAAACATTGTGGGCAATAGCAACGGTATAGGTCTGAACCTCCTGCTGTGTACGGGAGATCGTAACGACCATACCGCTTTGGGTGTCCATTTCCAGAGGCACAGAGATGGCAGCCTGATCGTCCACCGAAATGCCCAGGCGGCTCAACAGCTCTCCGACTGTTTCATCCGTCGTAGTCACCGCCATCACTTCACCACCGTTGTCAATGGTTACGGTGTGGCTGCGCTGCACCGTGATTTCCGATACGCCAATGCCTGTTTGCGTAGTATAGGTATCATCCGCGCCAAGTGCCAAGCCGGCCTCATTCAGAACTGCAGCGGGATCAGTGGCTGAAGAAGTATGTACCAGCACACGGCTGCCATCGTTGATGACATAAGTGGTCTGGGCAAAAACCGTCTGTGACAGAAGCAGCAGTACAACCAGTGGAATCACCAGCACTGCTATACGGATGAAAGGATTCTTTCTCTTTACCATATCTTGTTTGCGTTCTTGCATGGAAGGTACCTCCTTTCGCAACATATAGTGGTTGTAATATTATAGTATCGAATTGTTACAAAATATTACAACGAATTCTTAGAGCAAGAATTTGTACCCATTATAACAAATAATTTCAAAAAGTCAAGCTTTTCTGTTCAAAGTCACAAAAACGACAACTTTTTACTATTTTTGTCTTTTGCATTTATGTCAACCTAACAACCAAATATCTTGTGTTTTTCTGTTTTTTGACACAATATCTAGTAAAATCGTTACATTTGTTAACATAATTCGACGAATTATGTAACCCATTTCCAGGTTCGTGTTTTTTGTGTTATGACTACCTACTTTCCCTCCATTTCAGCACAAAAACAAGCTTACATTCGTGCTCCCACCTCCACTTTCCAAATTTTAGGAAATTTTCCCACGAAACTGGGGATTGACTTTCCAATGGTTTTGTGCTAGATTTTCCGTATGTGAAAAGGCCGTGATGAAGACACGCGCCCTTTGCAGGATGCTCAGAGAGAAGCCGGTTGGTGAGAAGGCTTCGCAACACCGCAATTGGCGATACCACTTCTGAGCCGCAGGGAAGAAATGCCCTGCCGGGTGTACCCGTTACAGTACCAATGAGTGGCAGTGCAAACTGCAACCAGGGTGGAACCGTGGAATACTTTGTATCCCACCCCTGATCTTCAGGGGGTGGGTATTTTTATACCCTGCCCCACTAAAAAGGAGGCAAAACCTATGGAAAACGAAAACCTGTACACCTTTGAAAACCCCGAGTACCGCAAGACCTTCTGGCACACCAGCTCCCATGTGATGGCGCAGGCTGTCAAGCGGCTGTGGCCCGAAGTGCAGCTGGCCATCGGCCCTGCCATCGATGAAGGCTGGTACTACGACTTTGACGCGCCCTTCTCCTTCACTCCTGATCACCTGACCCAGATCGAAGCTGAGATGAAGAAGATCGTTAAGGAGCGCATCCGCCTGGAGCGCAGCGAACTGCCCCGGGCAGAAGCCATCGCCTGGGCCGAGACCCACAATGAGCCTTACAAGAAGGAACTGATCGAAGATTTGCCCGAAGATGCTGTCATCAGTTTCTATACCCAGGGTGACTTTACCGACCTGTGTGCCGGCCCTCACCTGGATCACACCGGCCGCCTGCGCCACAACGGCTTCAAGCTGACAAAGAGCTGCGGCGCTTACTGGCGCGGCGACTCCAACCGCAAGATGCTGCAGCGTATCTACGGCATCGGCTTCCCCTCCAAGGACGAGCTGGACGAGTACCTGAAGCGCCAGGAAGAAGCTTTGAAGCGGGACCACAACAAGCTGGGCCGTGAGTTGGAATTCTTCACCACCGTTGAAGAGATCGGCCAGGGTCTGCCCATTCTGCTGCCCAAGGGCGCAAGAGTCATTCAGACTCTGCAGCGTTGGGTTGAAGACGAAGAGCAGAAGCGGGGCTATCTGCTGACCAAGACCCCCCTGATGGCCAAGTCCGATCTGTATAAGATCTCCGGCCACTGGGATCACTATCTGGACGGCATGTTTGTTTTGGGTGATCCTACTGATGAAACCAAGGAATGCTTCGCGCTGCGTCCCATGACCTGCCCCTTCCAGTATCAGGTCTACCTGAACCGTGCCCGTTCCTACAGAGATCTGCCCATGCGTTTGGGTGAGACCTCTACTCTGTTCCGCAACGAGGATTCCGGCGAGATGCACGGTCTGATCCGTGTCCGCCAGTTTACCATTTCCGAAGGCCACCTGGTGCTGCGTCCCGAGCAGCTGGAAGAAGAATTCAAGGGCTGCCTGGAGCTGGCAAAATATTGCCTGGATACCGTCGGTATGCTGGAAAACTGC
>JAZNLC010000275.1:0-3043 GCA_045578895.1 Faecousia sp.
GTTAAACGAATTGCTTCCTGGGTATCCCTATTCAGCAGAGCCTGATACAGCCGCACTTTTGCGTCGCATAGTTTCTGCTTGCCCTCTTTTTTAAATGAGATGGTCCATAGGTACAGGCTCTCCGGTTTGAAGGAGTGATACAGCAGGGGAAGCAGCATATTGCCGCTGAGAGCGGCCAGTTCATGATGGAAAGCATATATGGCATCTGCAGCGTCTTCCGGCAGTTTGGCCTCCTCGATTGCCTGCAGCAGGGGAGCCACAGAGGCCAGCTCCCGGTCGGTGGCATTCTGAATGACAAGCTCCATGCATAAGCTTTCCAGTGAGTTGCGCACCTGCAGCAGAGAGGTCACCTCGTTGTCCCGCATGGCACCGCCATTGTAGCGCATAATAGCCACCAAGGTCTCCACAGTTCCCTTGCGGCGGTAGTCGCTGACGAAAGCGCCTTGACGGGGACGGATCTCAATAAAACCCAATTTCTCCAGCTCAATAAGTCCTGCCGAGATCACCGGACGGCTCACACCCATCCGTACAGACAGTTCCCGGGCAGGGGGGAGCTGCTCACCCACCGCCAGTTCTCCGGACAGAATCATGTTCTCGATTTGCTGGACAAATAACTCCGTCAGCGATACATTTGTTATCTTTGTAAAACCCATTGTGCATTCCTCACATTTTCTGGTAATACCAGCTTCATTACGTTGTTATCTTATAAAGGATTTGTCAAATGGTCAAGGTGGTTTTGCATGTTTCTTCCAAAATAATATTACATTATTGAATTATTTCAACCGAAATGATATGCTATCAGTAGAAAATTACTGGTATTACCAGAAAAGGAGGAACCCTATGGAAAAGCAATTCGATGTAATTGTTGTGGGTGCGGGCAACGGTGGTCTTGCTGCCGCTGCCAACACAGCCAAGGCAGGTCTTAAGACTCTGCTTCTGGAAAAGCACAACATCCCCGGTGGCTGTGCCACCAGTTTCCGCAGAGGCCGTTTTGAATTTGAACCCTCCCTTCACGAGCTGTGCAGCGTAGGTACTGCCGACAGACCGGACGTGGTCTACAAGGTCTTTGATGACCTGGGCGCAAAACCCAACTGGGCCTATGAGACCGGCCATCTGTTCCGTGCCATCGTCAAGGGCGAGGATGGTTATGATGTCCATCTAGATGCAGGCATTGAAGGTTTCTGCGACAGCGTGGAAGCTGCTGTTCCCGGCTGCCGGGAGAATGTAAAGGCTTTCGTTATGCTGAAGCAGAAGATCGATGCTGCCATCGCATACATCTATGAAATGAAGGGCAAGCCCAAGGGATTGACCATGCTGACCAAGCACACCGATTTTATGCGTGTAGCTGGTCACAGCGTGGAAGAGGTCATGACCGCCATGGGTATCCCCAAGAAGGCCCAGAATATGATCAATACTTACTGGGGCTATCTGGGTGTTCCCACGGACGAGCTGAACTGCATGCATTTCCTGAACATGCTCTACGGCTATATGGTGGATGGCGCGGCCATGCCCAAGCACCGCAGCCATGAGCTGTCCTTGAGCCTGATCGACGTGATCCAGAAGCACGGCGGTGAAGTGTGGTACAACAGCGAGGTTACCCAGTTCCTGTATAACGATGACGGCAGCGTAGCCGGTGTTGTGACAAACGGCGAAAAGCTCTACGCCAAGGAAGTGATTTCCAACGTCATTCCTCATAATGTCTTCAATATGACTCCCCAGAATGTGATTCCCGAGCAGAACCTGAAGCTGGCCAATGCCCGTGAGTTTGGCATTTCCGTAGCAACCATCTACATTGGTCTGGACTGCACCAAGGAAGAACTGGGTCTTGAGGACTACACTGTATTCATTATGGGCCATCCCGATCCCAGAACCCAGTACAATACCCGCGCGGAAGACGGTCTGTACATCGTCAACTGCCTGAACAATGTGGTTCCCGAGTCCTCCCCCGAGGGCACCTGCACCCTGTTCTTCACCATGCCTATTTTCGGCAGCGATGTTCCCAAGGATCTGAAGCCGGAGGACTATAAGAAGTACAAGAACCAGCTGGCAAAGAAGTACATCGAAGATGCTGAGAAAACCTTGGGCATCTCCATCATGCCCCATATCGAGGAGATCAGCGTGGCAACGCCTGTCACCTTTGCCCGTTATCTGGGCACCCCCGAAGGCACCATCTACGGCTACAAGCTCTCCGGCTGGGATAATCTGATGGCTCGTATTGCCGGTGAAAAGGCGGACTATGCCATCCCCGGACTTAGCTTCTGTGGTGGCCACTATATCCGCGGCGACGGTTACAGCTGTGCCTATATCATGGGCGATACTGTGGCCAAAAAGGTTGTTAAGAGACTGAAAGGAGGCGCTTAATTATGGCTAGACCCAAGCTTTGGAAACTGAATCCTATGGATTTCACCAAAATGAATCCCACCCGTCAGGCGAAGATCGAAGCGGCTCCCGCTAAGGAATTGCCCACTTTGGATGCTTATGTTCCCAATCAGATCGCCAAGGCGCTGCATCCCGGCACCCAGTATGTGAAGGTGGCTGAGGTCGTAGAGCAGAGCGCCGATACAAAGACCTTCTGGCTGGAAGCCAATGAAGCTAAGGGCACCAAGGCTCTGGCATGGTTTAGTGCAGGCCAGTATCTGTCCGTTTCACTGGAGATTGGCAATTTGAAGCTGACCAGACCATATTCTCTGTCCTCCTCTCCCCGGGAAGCTCTGGCAGGTCGCTACGGCCTCACCATCAAGCGGGTCAAGGACGGCCTGGCATCCAATTACATTTTGGATAATTGGACAGTGGGTACGGAAGTTACCGTGTCCGAGCCTCTGGGCGTGTTCACCTATGAACCCCTCCGGGATGCCAAGACCATCATCGGTATCGCAGGCGGCAGCGGCATTACGCCTTTCCGCTCCCTGGCCAAGGCCATCGCAGACGGCGACGAGGACGCAGAAATGATCCTACTCTACGGCAGCCGAACCCTGGTAGACGCTGTTTTCCAGGAGGAGTTCAAGAGCCTGGAAGGCCCTAAGTTCAAGCTTATCAATGTTCT
>JAZNLC010000276.1:0-5507 GCA_045578895.1 Faecousia sp.
CGAACCGTCGACCTCCAGCGTGACAGGCTGGCGTGCTAACCGACTGCACCACCGGGCCAAATTGTGGTGGGAACAACAGGGCTCGAACCTGTGACCTCCTGCTTGTAAGGCAGATGCTCTCCCAGCTGAGCTATGCTCCCGTTCGCTGCTTCAGTGCTGCGCACCTCAGCGACGAGACACATTATACCCTTATATAGCCGTTTTGTCAAGCACTTTTTTTCATTTTTTATCAAAAATTTTCATGCATTCAAAACCGGCTTTCCACCACTTTTTTACACGAAAAGTCAAACTTTTTTCAGAAGTTCAGCAATATCTTCCGGTGTGAAGCTGTAAACCGTATCACAGAACTGGCACTCCACCGGGAAAGTCTTTCCCTCATCTTTGATCTCGCGCAGTTCCTTCTTCCCCAGGCTGATCAAAGCGGATGTTACCCGTTCACGGCTGCAGTAGCACTTGTATTCCACAGGGGTAGTTTCCATGAACACAACACCCAGATCGCCGCACACCTGGCCCAAAATATCCTCGGGGCTGAGTCCCTGCTCCAGCATCGCAGTCACTGCGCCGGCACGCTGAATGCCGGCCTCCAGTTTGTCGATCACCTCGTCGGGAGCGCCCGGCAGCAGCTGCACCAAATAGCCGCCCGCTACCTTCACAGACTGATCACGGTCCACCAGCACACCCAATGCGCAGGCGGTAGGTGTCTGCTCGCTTTGGGCGAAATAAGCCGTTACATCGTCACCGATCTCCCCGGAGACCAGCGGAATGCTGCCCACATAGGGTTCTTTCATCTGCATGTCACGGATGACCGTCAGAGTACCGTCGGTACCCACGGTGGCACCCACATCCAACTTGCCGGGAAATTTCTCCACCAGGGGAACGTTGGGTTCGTAGACATATCCGCGGACATTGCCAACGGGATCGGATACACACACAATACTGCCGATGGGGCCGCCGCCCTTGATCTGCAAAGTCATGGAGCCGTTATCCACCTTTTGCATATTGCCCATCATGGACGCTGCCGTCAGGGCCCGTCCAAAGGCCGCTGTGGCATTGGGTGTGGTTTTATGTATCTGGGCACCCCGGCGCACCAGTTCCGTAGAGCGGATGGCTACAACCTTCACAAAGCCATCCATGGTCATTCCACGCACCAAATAATCATTCATAGGATCTTACCCTTTCTTGCTTTTATATAGATTCTCTGCTCGCCGGAGGCCGGAGCCGTCAATCGGCGGTCACCATACACCTCTATGGAGGTAAAACCGGCAGCTTTCAGATAGCCTTTCAGCTGTAGTGCCGAATAGGCATATTCCCGGTGTTCTTCATAGCTTCTTTCCCAGTTCTCTCCCCGGCGCTGGAACAGATCCATAGCATAGGTGCAGATATTGCTCTGCTCGTCGAATTCGCCGCGCCATACGCAGTACACATCGTCGTCTTCGTCCAAAAACACCTGGCCGTCCATGGCACGGAGTTTTTCCGGCGTATTGACATCAAAGATGAAACAGCCGCCGGGATTCAAAGCCTTGTAGATCCGGTGGATGGACGCCTGGCAGTCAGCAGGATCTGTAATGTAATCCAGGCTGTCCAGCGCGCATACGGCCAGATCCACGCCCCGCAGCAACCGCAGATTCTGAAGCGCCTGGCAGATAAACATGGGCGCATTTTCCATTCCCTGGGCTTTTTGGAAGGCCTCGCAGAGCATATCCTCCGACATGTCCACGCCTATCACCTGCAAGCCCTTTTGGGCCAGCAGCAGCGCAACGGAGCCTGTGCCGCAGGCCAGATCCACCGCGGTTCTGGGCTTTAAACCTTCCCGCTCCAATATCTCAAAATAAAAATCCACTACGGCAGCATAATCCACATCATTGGTCAAGCGGTCATAGCTGCACGCCAGAGCACCATAGGCATTCATGGAGTTCCTCCTTCGCAGAAAAAGGCATCCCGGGAAATCCCGGGATGCCGCAGATTCAGCTTAGCGGTTGAAGAGTTTGAAGATCTCGTCGATCTCGCTTACATCAGCGGATTTAGCAGGTGCCTCTTCGGTGGCAGCCGCTGCGCCGGGAATCACGATCTCAGCGGTAGGCTTCTTGTCAAAGCCGGTGGCAATAACGGTGACACGCATCTCGTCCTGGAAGCCGTCGGAGCAGGTTGCGCCGAAGATAATGTTTGCATCGGGATTTGCGTTTTCCTGCACGATGCTTGCAGCGGTCTCTACATCATCCAGAGTCAGCTCGGAAGAACCGGTAACATTCACCAGCACGCCGGTAGCGCCGTTGATGGAGGTCTCCAGCAGGGGGCTGGAAACAGCTGCCAGAGCAGCCTGCTCTGCCTTTTCCTTGCCGCTTGCGGTACCGACACCCATGTGTGCCTGGCCTGCGTCCTTCATAACAGCAGAAACGTCAGCAAAGTCCAGATTAATGATCACGTTCTCGCAGTAGCCAACCAGCTCGGAGATAGAGGTAACGGCCTGCTTCAGAACATCGTCAGCAATGCCGAAAGCATTGGCGAAGGTGATCTTCTGATCAGTAACGTACTTCAGCCGGTCATTGGGGATGATGATCAAAGAGTCGACCTTGGCACCCAGCTCGGCAATGCCTGCCTCAGCCTGGCGCATACGGTTGGCACCTTCAAACTTGAAGGGCTTGGTGACCACGCCGACGGTCAGAATGCCTGCCTCATGGGCCAGGTCAGCAACGATGGGAGCAGCGCCGGTACCGGTGCCACCGCCCATACCGGCGGTAATAAAGACCATATCGGTATCTTCCAGGATTTTGGAGATCTGTGCGCGGCTCTCCTCAGCGGACTGGCGGCCGATCTCGGGCTTGGAGCCGGCGCCCATACCACCGGTGAGCTTCTCACCGATCTGGACCTTGTTCTTGCAGTTGGACTTGTTGAGGTCCTGCTTATCGGTATTGACAACGATAAAATCGACACCGCCGACACCGGATTCGATCATGCGGTTAATAACATTGTTACCAGCGCCGCCAACACCAATCACCTTGATCTTAACAACGCGTTCCTGAAAATCAGCCATTGTGTTTTCCTCCTATGTATCCTTTGTCAGAAGGGCAAACAGCCGCTTCTGCGCACATTTACAATCGTACTCATATATTCTATCCCCAAATAGGCAAATGGTCAATAGAAATTCTGTTAATTTGTCGAACTTTTTTAATTATTTGTTACTCTTCTGAGGGCTGGTAGATCACCTGGTCCTCCTTGATGGTAAAGGAAATATCCAAAACACCGCTGTCGTAATCCTTCAGGATATTGGTTTCATCCTTGCCGTTGATGGCGGCATTCATACACTTGATCTTATACAGCAGCTGCGTGGTATCACCCAGTTTCACCGTAAAACGGGAACCGTACTGCAGTTCAATGTCGCCCAGTTCCGCCACATCCACATAGACTGCTTCACCGATAATACTGCATTCTTCCATATACTGCAGGATGCTCAATGCGGTTTCCAGCCGGTCGCTGGCTCTGACCACAGGGGCCAAAGTACCCAGTTCCGGGCTGCCGGTGGTTTCCGTGGAAGCCACTGCTTCTTCATTGGCTACCGCCTGCTGACCGGCAACCGGTGTCACCAGCTTGACACCCAGAATCTGTGTATAGTCTCCCGCCGCAAGCAGGTCTGCCTTATCCACAACACGGCCATCGGAAGTAACAAGCCACCACTGCTCTCCCGCGTCTTTGATCGCATAGACTACATCCAGCTCTTTAATTTCAATATTGACCGTATCGGGCAATTTTATTCCAATCCGCACAGATTGTACATAAGGAAGTGCCGTTTTGATCTTACCCGCGGCTTTTGCCTTACCGAAACTCAGCAAATTATCTCCCAACTGGATACCGGAGGCTTCCTTCACCGTCCAAACATCATACTTATCGGAGCCGGAAACCGTAATGACCTCTACCTTAAAGAAGATGGCAATGCCGGAAGATAAGGCCAGCACCACTGCCACCACGATGCTCAGCAGCAGGAGCAGTCTGCCCCGGTTAAAGGGTTTTCCGGGAGTGTATACCACCTCGGGAGCGGGTTGTACCGGTGCTGCCGGTTTTTGCGGCTTGGGTGTTGCCCGAACGGCACGGCGCTTCGTGCCGGATGCGGCAGGCCTGCGTTTCGGTGCAGTGCTGCGCCTGGGGGACTTTTCCGGTTCCTCCCGGCGTTTTTTCACAGGAGGCTTCCCCTTCGGGGCAGAGGCCGCCGGCCGGGCGGTCCTCCGTTTTGAGGGTGTCCCCTTTGTCTTTTCCTTATCCATTGGATTCTCCTTAGTTAATTACGGGAAGAAGCCAGTTCCTCCAAAATATCGCAAATGCGCTCGGCGCTGTCCAGCACACAGGCGCCCCGCAGGGCGGTACTCATTTGCTCCTGCATTTGCTTGTCAGAGAGGATCTGTTTGATCTTCTCATACAACACTTGCGGGGTGCAATCCTTCTCCAGCAGCAGCACAGCGCCGCCCCGGTCGGAAATGGCACGGGCATTCTTCTCCTGGTGGTTGTTGGTCACATTGGGAGAAGGAATCAGGATGCAGGGTGTACCGCTGGCTGCGATCTCATTGCAGGCGGAAGATCCGGCGCGGCTGACGATCACATCCGCAGCAGCCATAACCGTAGGCATATTGTAGATGTACTCCCGGATATCCAGCGCGCTGTTTTCAGCATCCACACCCAGTTCCCGCAGCTTATCCGGGAACCATTCCCAGCCGAAACTGCCCACACCGTGAATATGCCGGTAAGGGAAACCGTCTTCCTGCTCCAGTTTCAGCACTTCGGCAATGGCTAAATTCATGGCTCTGGCCCCTTGGCTGCCGAAGGTAGATACGATCACCGGGCGGTTATCCATGCCCAGTTCCTTCCGGGCGGATTCTTTATCGGTATAGATAAACTCCCGGCGTACCGGCATACCCACCGCTTCCGCCTTTTCGGGGTGCTTATAGTGCCTGGCACTCTCCGGGAAACAGATCAACACACGGTCGGCCCAATCCGCAGCCATCCGGGTGGTCAGGCCGGGCATTGCGTTGGCTTCGTGGACGCAAGTGGGGATCTTCAGCATATGACCGGCCATCAACGCCGGGAAGCTGGCATAGCCGCCGGTACCGATGATCACATCGGGCTTAAATTCTTTGATGATCTTTTTGCAGCCATTGACCGCGCCGATCACATTGGATACCGCCTTGATATTGGCCTTGATCCCCTTCAGGTTCAGCTTGCGGCTCATACCGGAAGTGGGAAAGGTCTTGAGTTCATAACCGGCAGCAGGAACCAGCTTCTCTTCCATATGGCCCGTTGCGCCGATAAAGAGAATGTTGCAGTCCGGGTGCCGTTCCTTCAAAATATTGGCCACAGCGATGGCAGGGTTAATATGACCGCCGGTACCACCGCAGGTAAAAATCACATTCATAGGAGTGCCTCCTGTCTCTTTGCTTGATTACGGGATCTGGAGATCCCAAGTACAATCCCCATCTCCCCCAGGTTCACTGCCAGTGCCGTGCCTCCATAGGAAAAGAAAG
>JAZNLC010000277.1:0-6281 GCA_045578895.1 Faecousia sp.
ACCGGGTTGATCGATTATGATGAGATTCGTGACCTTGCAAAGAAAAATCAGCCTAAGCTGATCATTGCCGGCGCTTCTGCCTATCCCAGAGCCATCGACTTTAAGGCCTTTGCGGAAATCGCAAAGGAAGTAGGGGCTGTATTTATGGTTGATATGGCCCATATTGCGGGCCTGGTTGCCGGCGGTGCGCATGAGAGCCCTGTGCCATATGCGGATATTGTCACCACCACCACCCACAAGACCCTCAGAGGCCCTAGAGGCGGACTGATCCTGGCAAAGGAAGAATATGCCAAGAAGCTGAATTCCGCTGTGTTCCCCGGTACCCAGGGAGGTCCGCTGGAACATGTGATCGCGGCGAAAGCAATTTGCTTTGGTGAAGCTATGCAGCCTGCTTTCAAGGAATATGCCCACAACATTGTAGCAAATGCAAAGGTGCTGGCTCAGGCGCTGCTGGAGGAAGGCTTTGACCTGGTTACCGGTGGCACCGATAACCACCTGATGCTGGCTGACCTGCGGCCTATGCAGATCACCGGTAAGGAGCTGCAGCTGCGCTGCGATGCCAACCACATCACGCTGAATAAGAATGCGATTCCCGGCGATCCCGAAAAGCCCACCGTTACCAGTGGCGTCCGTATTGGAACAGCTGCTGTTACTACCCGCGGCCTGGGCACCGAGGATATGAAGCATGTCGCCCACTGCATTGCTATGACCGCAAAGGACTTTGCGGGTACCGCCAACGAAGTGAAGGCAATTGTCGCAGATATTTGCGCGAAGTATCCCCTCTATCAGTAAATAGTTTTAGACCGGAACCAATTGGTTCCGGTCTGGTTTTTTATTGAACAAATTTCAGTGTAATGATCTCAAAGTTGCTGACGGGTAAAGTGACACAGTTATCTGCCAGCGGAAGCTCCTGCAGTTCGTTTTCCATCAGATCACACAGGTATGCCTTTTGGAAACCGGATGCCACAGAAATCTTTGCGGAGCATCTTCCACCGAAGGATTCGTAGATTCTGACGATCATGCCGCTATCTGCTTCCGCCTTCTTGACGGTTTCTACCATAACGCCGGGGTGATCGCAGGATACCAGGCTGAAGGTGGCAGGCAATGTACCGTTGCCGCAAGCTTTTGTCGCAGCCAAGGGCTGATTCAGCGCATAGGCTTCCTGAATGATTCCTGCGCTGCGGAAATCGCCTGTGTGAGGAACGAGAGAATAAGTAAAGACATGCATTCCCTGATCAGCTTCCGGATTGGGATAGGTACCGCACTTCAGCATGGTCAGCTTCAGTGTGCTACCTTCCGTGCTATGGCCGTATTTGCAATCATTCAGCAGGCTGACACCGTAGCCGGGCTCGGAGATATCCACCCACTTATGGCCATAGACCTCAAACTTGGCTTTGTCCCAACTGGTATTTTCGTGGGTAGGCCGCTGCACGTGGCCAAACTGGATATCATAAGTAGCAGTGGAGGATAGAACATCCAGCGGGAATGCGGCCTTCAGGATCTGATGATGCTCATGCCAATCGATCTCTGTTTCAAAATCAATACGACGGCTTTCGGAGTACAGCCACAGATGCTGCGTGATTGTGGAATGCATATAGGGCTTTGTGATCTTAAAGCCGGCCCGGCTGCCATCGACGATGGGCTCTATCACCGCATCTTCGTCCATAACCCACATTTTCTGCTTGTAGTAGTCGGTGATCTCCCAGTTATCGTATTCTCTTGGGAAGTCCTCAAAGACCTGTAGTTCATTACCGAAAGCGCCAGCTTTCAAAACAGAACGGTTTGCGGCCTTATCAAACAGAGATACAATGCGTCCGCTTTGATCCAATGTCAGTTTGTAATGGCGGTTTTCGGCGGTAAGGCCTGTGATCTGCACATCTGCGGTGCGGATGAAATCTTCAGTCACGTACCAGCCGAAAGCGGGCACGGATTGCTTGGCTTCCACGCAAATACCGTCCAGTTTTACAATGCCGCTTCTGGAGAAGCCGGAGGGATTGTAAAGCAAAATACCGTCGGCAGATACTGCGGAAGCGATGGATTTCAGCTTGCTTTTGATGATGTTTTGACAGAAACCGGCGATCTCAGCGTAATCTTTATCGGTTCCTTCGTAGACTTCATAAATAGAAGAGCCGGGAATAATATCATGGAACTGGTTGTGCAGCACTTTGGTCCAGTTCTGATAGATGCCCTCAGCGTCGTAGCTGCCGCCTTTTATGAGGTCGGTGTAAGACAGGGTTTCAGCCAATTGCAGCATCAACTCAGATTTGCGGTTGTTGCGCTTGTTTCTTGCGATGGAGGTATAAGTGCCGCGGTGGAATTCCAGATACAGCTCACCGACCCATTTGGGTGTGCGGCGGATCTTTTTGCATCCGGCATCAAATTCTTCCCGCTGCTGATCCAAATGGCTGAGAAGGGTATCCATCTTCGTGGCAGGCAGACCGGGCAGACCCTTGGCCATACGGCGCTGATATTCCAGCATCGCTTTGGAAGGACCGCCACCGCCATCACCGTAGCCATAGGTGGACAGAGACCGGTTGGTGTATTCCTTCTGCTGGAATTTGTTCCATGTACCCTTGATCTCACTGGGGGTCATGCGGCCCACATATGTGGTATTGCCGTAACCGCCGTCAGGACCCTTATAGCTCTGTGTGGTAATGAAATTGGTGAAAATTTCGGTACCGTCAATACCTTCCCAAAGGAAGCAATCCACAGGCAGCACATTGGTCTCATTCCAGCTGATCTTGGAGGTTACAAAGTGGCGGATGCCGCTTTTGGTCAGGATCTGAGGCATGGCGGCGCTGTAACCGAAAACATCCGGCAGGAAGAGAATCTTGCAATCCACGCCAAACTCGTCATTGAAGAACTTTTTACCTTGCAGGATCTGCCGGACAAAGCTTTCACCGCTGATCAGATTGCAGTCGGATTCCACATACATGGCACCTTCCGGCTCCCAGCGGCCTTCTTTGACAAGCTGCTTCAGCTGCTCATATTTTTCAGGCGCTTCTTCCTTCAAATAACGGTAAAGTTCAGGCTGGGAAAGCATAAACTTGTATTCCGGATACTTCTCCATAAGTGTTGCGGCTGTGGCAAAGCTGCGCTGCATCTTTTCACGGGTTTGGGCTCTGTCCCAAAGCCACTCTACGTCAATGTGGGTGTGACCTACGCAGGTGACAGTGGGTTTACCCTCGGTTGTGCAGAGTTTTTCATAGAAATTTTCACGGATGTATGTTAATGCTTCTTCCAAGCTTGCATAGTAGGCTGTGCTGCCGGGATCACGCATATCCAGACGATTCGCGGTCTGTTCCAGCGCAGACATGGTCTTTATGTATTCATCCGTGTTGGGATGCAGCAGCTTGCAGGTATCCAACGGGACGATAAGATCGTAGTAAAGATGCTCACTCTTTTCGTCAAGCGCGTACAAAGCAGCTTCCAAAGGTACCCAGGCATCGGTCAGACCTACATAGAAATAGTTATGCAGCACATAATCGGTATCCGGCTGTAAAAAGACCTCTGTGTGGTTGGTATCGCAGCCTTGAATCATTTCCCCGTTGGCATATACCAAGCCCTGAGGATTGGTGGCATCCCACTGCCCTTCATATCCTGTGGTGAATTTTACATAGTAACTTGTATTCTCCTTGGCAGGGGGTGTATGCAGTTTGCAGCGGAACCAAAAATGGGCATCACGACCATTGACGCGCATCCCGGCAGGGAAGGGCATCCAACCATCGGCAGGGGGTGTATTACCCTTTTTGTAGCCGTCACAGGGCACATATTCCATGTCAGTGACATCGTAAAGCTTCTGATTGGCGATAGAGATAAGCTGATTGCATGTCATTTTGATTTTTTCAGGGATAAAGCTCATGGGACAACCTCCTTATACAGTATCCAGGGTAATTATATTTTAATGTGAAATCGGTTGCAAAAGCAACTGGCAGTGTGATATAATATTTATGGTATTTTGATATTTGGAGGCGCAACCGTGGAAGCAAAATTACTGACAGCAGAACGGTTTGTGGATAAGGAAGCCGGATGTTCATACCGCTATGTGTATAGTGATACAGAGTATTTCAGACCCCATTATCATGATTACTTTGAGATGTTCCTGATTTTGGAGGGAGAGGCACTTCATAAAGTGAACGGAGCAACTTCTAAACTTGCAAAGCGTGATCTTGTTTTAATTCGTCCGAAGGATTGTCATGATTATTTGGCAATAAACGGGAAAGCATTTTCTTTTTTGAATATTACCTTCACACCGCAGACAGTGCAAATGCTTTTTTCATATTTAGGAGAGGGGTTTCCTTCACAATCACTGTTAAATGTGCAATATCCTCCTGAAGTGCATCTTTCGGAATATGAGTTCACGCGATTGGAGCGGCGAATGCGAACGATCCGCGCTTTGGATCCTACCGATGTGCATCGAAAAAAGACGGAATTGAGAATGCTGCTCTTTGATATTTTTACAAGGCAATTTTCAAATATGGAAACAGCTGAGGAATCAATCCCTCTTTGGCTAGAAGAAATGTGTGCTGAAGTCAAGCGCAATGGCGGTTTTACAAAAGATATGGAGTATTTTTTAAGTCTTACAGACCGTAGCCGGGAACATGTGTCCCGGTGTATGAAAAAATATATGAATATGACTGCCAGCGAGTATATTAATTCTCTTCGCCTAAACTATATTGCCAATATGCTAAAAGACAGCAATCATGGCATTTCCGAGATCATTTATGAAAGTGGCTTTAATAATATCAGTTGGGCATCCGAGCAATTCAAAAAGAAATATGGTGTTAGCATGAGCCAGTATCGAAAAGGTATGAAATTATAAGATGCAGATTATGCTTGTTTAAAAGCCTTGACAACGGTGATATAATACCATTGAAGTCCATAAGGGGAGGTGAGCCGTTTGGAAAAGCAGAGCATTAAGGTCATGGCCCGAAACCGGGAAGCTTATCATGAATACTTCGTGGAAGAAGAGATGGAGGCCGGTATCGAACTGTGCGGTACGGAAGTAAAGTCCATCCGCCAGGGAACGCTGAATCTGAAAGATGCCTGGTGCGGCATTAAGGACGGCGAGCTTCTCTTGAATCAGATGCACATATCTCCCTATGACCACGGCAACCGGTTCAATCCGGATCCCAGGCGTGTTCGCCGGCTTTTGATGCACCGGCGGGAGATCATGCGATTGCTTGGCAAGGTCAAGCAGGATGGCTACTCCCTGATTCCGTTGTCTGTCTATTTCAAAGGCAGCCGGGTAAAGGTAAATGTTGGCCTGTGCAAGGGTAAAAAACTTTACGATAAAAGACAAGCAGCGGCCGAACGGGACGCAAAGCGTCAGATCGACCGGGCTATGAAGGAGAGATATTAACATGAGCAATCCTACTTTTAAGATCACTATGGAAAACGGCGGCGTTATCGAGGGCGAATTGTACCCCGATAAGGCACCTCAGAGCGTTGCAAATTTTGTGGATCTGTGCCAGCATAACTATTATGACGGCCTGATCTTCCACCGTGTCATCCCCGGCTTTATGATCCAGGGCGGCTGCCCCGAAGGCACCGGCATGGGTGGCCCCGGCTACTGCATCAAGGGCGAATTTTTCTTCAACGGCTTCAAGAACGAACTGCGTCATAAGCGCGGTGTGTTGAGCATGGCCCGTTCCTCCAGCCCCAACTCCGCAGGCAGCCAGTTCTTCATCATGCACCAGGATGCCAAACACCTGGACGGCCAGTATGCTGCGTTCGGTAAGGTCACTTCCGGTATGGATGTTGTGGATGCTATCGCCTCCACCAAGACCGGTATGCAGGACCGCCCTGTTGCTGAGCAGAAGATTGCTTCCATCACTGTAGAAGTGAACGGTGCTGCACTGGCAGAACTGAAGAAGCTTCCCGATCCTTACGGCAGATTCTAAGTTTTCACAGCGGGATGCTACCGCATCCCGCTCCCGTATGGGGCCGTACTGGTTTCGACGGGGGTAGTGAGGCTGGAATAGCGGGCCGTGGCGCCTGACCACGATAAAACGGGTACCTTTTTAAATTTAACTGACAACAATATCGTTGCAGCGGCTGCCTAATTAGGCGCCCATCCGCCCCGGAAGGTCCACGAGCCGGGCTCGGGTGTGATTTGAGTGGAGCACGTGCGTATGGTAAGCTTTGCCCATACCATGCATCATGAAGCTACTGAGTCCCGTAGAGTGTTTGTTCCCGCCGGGATGAGGGAATGTAAATAACAAACTGCGCCCGGAGAAGTTCTTTCCAAGTTGCTTTCGGACAGGGGTTCGATTCCCCTC
>JAZNLC010000278.1:0-8859 GCA_045578895.1 Faecousia sp.
TTTCTTCTCTCCCCACACCTACCATGTGGATATCCGCTTTGAAAACGGCTTTACCCAAATGAGCGTTTTGGCGGAAGCCATCGCCGAAGCGCTGGACAAGGGCCGCCGGGTGGTGGTGGAGCATTTTGATCTGGTGTATCCTCTGCTGGGAGCCAATGCCAACATCCTCATCGGTGTGGGTGAGCAGGTGCTGATCTCCCGGCCTACGCTCTTCGGCCCGGAGCCGGACGAGATCAAAAACGAAGTCTATAAGACCCTGCACTACCGCCTGATGGCCCACACCGCCGAAGACCTGTGCGAGATGTATATGAACGAGTTTGACATGGAGCGCTGCGGCCACGACGATGTAAAGCACGGCTTTGCCATCTATTTCCCGGAGACCAAGCCTTCTTTTGACATTGAAGAGCTGGAAGCCAAGGTAAAATCGGTCATTGCCCAGGGTCTGCCCATTACCTATGTAGACGACCATCATATCAGTGTAGGCGATAAGGTCCATAAGTGCAGCGGTCCCCGGATCCATGTGAGCAACACCTCCCAGGTAGAAAATTTCCGTCTGATGCACCATTTTATGTATGACCGGTTCAAGCGCCGCTACCTGCTGGTTGGCTGCGTGGGTGAAAAGTCCGACGAACTGCTGGAAAAGCTGGATATCAAACGGCAGCGCCCCGGTTGGGACTGATCATGGAACATACACTGTCCGAAATTTTGGAGGCAAGAGAGCAGCGGGTTCTGCGGCAGCGGGAATTGCTGTCGGCCTTTTCCCTGCCGCTGATCTGCTTCACCTTAAATATCCCCGGCCCGGATAAGGCCAGCCCTTTGGCGGAAAAGGTCTTTTTTCTTGGCTGCCGCCTGCTGCAGGGGCAGCTGAAACCGCACAATACGGCTCATTTTGAGCAGCGCTGCACCGCCGCGGGCTGGGAAGCCTTTTTCTGCGTGGATGCCCCGGAGGAAGTCCTGAAACGGATTACAGCCTATCTGGAGGATAAAACCCCCGGTGGCCGGGTCTTTGACATGGATGTGCTGACTCCCAACGGCAAAAAGCTGGACCGGGAAACCTTAGGCTTTCCCCGCCGGAAATGTCTGCTCTGTGAAAAGGATGCCGCTGTCTGTGGCCGCAGCCGCAGCCACAGCCTGGAAGCGCTGCAAAAGAAAATCGGTTCTCTCATGGAGACCGCCATCACCGAAGAACTCGCCAAATTGGCGGTACAGAGCCTGCTGTGCGAGGTCTATGCCACCCCCAAGCCGGGTTTGGTGGATCAAAACAACAACGGCAGCCATAAAGACATGGACCTTCCGCTGTTTTTAACCTCCGCTGCCGTTCTTTGGCGGTATTTCCGCCAATGCGCGGGGATCGGCTTGGCAGGCGGCCAGCCGAAAGCCGTTTTTGAAAAGCTGCGCCGCGCCGGTATGGAAGCGGAAACCCGAATGCTCCGTGCCACCGGCGGTGTCAACACCCACAAGGGCGCGATCTTTTCTTTGGGTATCCTCTGCGGCGCTGCCGCCATGGTTTCTCCGCGGCATTGGAAAGATCCCGCCGTCCTCAGCCGCCAGGCAGCGGCAATTGCCGGCGGTGTTGTCAGAAACGATTATGCATGCATGGAAACGCCCGTCACCGCAGGGGAAAAACTGTTTGCGCGCTACGGAATCACCGGCGCCCGGGGCCAGGCAGAAGCGGGCTTCCCCGCCGCCTTCCGGGTAGGTCTTCCGGCGCTGGAAGCAGGCCTTGAAAAGGGACTTTCCTTCAACGATTCCCTTTGCGCGGCGCTGCTGCACATCATCGCCACCACCCGGGACACGAATCTCATTAAGCGTGGCGGCATGGCTGCCTGCGGGCAGATCCAGGCCATGCTGCAATCTTTGCTGCACACGGATCCCTATCCCCCGAAAGAGATCCTGGAAGATCTGGACAAAGCCTTTATCCGGCAGAATCTTTCCCCCGGCGGCAGCGCGGATCTGCTCAGCGCCGCCTGCTTTGCGTATTTTCTGAAACATCCGTAACCGAAACCGTTGAAATACCCCTTGCATTGTTGGGCCTGCTGTGATAAAATACCGCTCAAATACAAAAAGATGCCCTGGAGTCGGGGGCCGTTGCCGAATATATTCCATACCCCCGGAGCTTGCTCCGGGGGTATGCGCTTTTTGAAAGAAAGGGAGGGCCTGCCATGCTTGAAAAGTTCAAATCGTTTTTCCTGGATCCCCAAAGTCAGAACACCGATCCCGGCTGTGTCATCGAAAACGGCGTTTTGATCTCCTATGCGGTAACCTCTGCGCGCTGCGTCATCCCGGAGGGCGTAACGGAGCTGCGCAGTTTTGCCATCAACCGGGACCGGGACAAGATCACGGAAGTGGTGCTGCCCTCTACCATCCGCTGCCTGCGCCAGTATAATTTCTCCGGCTGCAAGAATTTGAAAAGGATCCACTTCCCGGAGGGTCTGCGTGTGATTGAGAGCAAGGCCCTGGACGATTGCGACGCGCTGGAGCAGGTGACCCTGCCGGACAGCCTGGAGCGGGTGGAGAAAGCCGCCTTTTACGGCTGCGACAGTTTAAAGCAGGTTCGCTTCGGCAAGGGGATCCGCTCTGTGGGGGAGGAAGCCTTCGCTTTCTGCAAGACGCTGGAGCAGGTGACCTTCACCAAGGGCCCGGAAGGAATCGATCAAAAGGCTTTTTACGGGTGCGGCGCATTGGAAGAACTCAGGCTGGCGGAAGGGATCCGCACCATTGGCGATTCCGCCTTTGCCGAGTGCAAAAAACTGACCCATATCCAATTCCCGGAGAGTCTGACCCATATCGGCCGGGAGGCCTTTTACAGCACCGGGCTGGATGCTGTGGCGCTGCCCAAAGGCCTGGACCGTCTGGAAGAGCGGGCCTTTGGCCACTGCGCGGCGCTGAAGCGGGTCAGCATTTCCCGTGTACCCCGGGAACTGGGCAATTATGTGTTCAGCCGCTGCGAACATATCCGGCAATGGGATGTGCCGAAGGAAATGCTGCAGCCCCGTTTCGTTGTGGAAAAGGGCGTGCTGAAGCAAACCCTCTGCATCGCTGACCCGGAGGAAGTGACCGTTCCGGAGGGCGTTCGGGAGATCGGCAGAACCGGTATCCATAAGGACGCGAAAAAGGTGATCCTTCCCAAAAGCCTGGAAACCATCGGAAGCGGCGCTTTTGATTTCAGCAGGATCGTGGAACTGGTGCTGCCCGAAGGCGTAAAGACCGTGGGAGACCGGGCGTTTAGCTATTGCTTCCGCCTGGAGCGGATCACTTTGCCGGACAGCCTTCATACACTGGGTATGGGTGCTTTCTCCAAATGCTCCGGGCTGCGTGGGGTCAGGCTCCCGGCCGGGCTGGAAACGCTGGAAGATTTCACCTTTGAAGATTGCAAAGGGCTGGAGGAAGCGGAGATCCCCGGCAGCGTGAAGGAGATCGGCATGTTCGCTTTCCAAAACTGCAAAAAGCTGCGCCGGGTGGTGCTGCAGGAAGGCCTGGAACAAATCCACTGCGATGCCTTTGCCGGGTGCGTAAGCCTGGAGCGGATCGACCTGCCCGCCTCCGTGACATCCGTCGGCCTGGGCGCTTTTGCCGGCTGCACCGCTTTGAAAGAGGTCACACTGCCGGACGGATTGACCCAGCTGCGGGAGAATGCTTTCGCCGGCTGCGCCATTACCCGGATGGTGATCCCGGAAGGCATCACGGAACTGGGGCAGGGGATCTTTGCCGGATGTAAGGAACTGCGCCGGGTGGTGATCCCGGATACCGTTACCGCTGTCAGCCGCTATGCCTTTACCGGCTGCGAAAAACTTACGCAGGTGGAATGCGCCGATCCCCGGCTCTTTGCGGCTGCCTTTGAGGGGACGCCCTATTATGATGCCTGCCTTTCCCGGAACGCACCTGCCCGAAAGCGGCTGCCCCTGGGCCTGGTAGGCACCCACTCCGGTAAGACCCTCAATGATTTGGGGTATTCTTTCTTTGACCCGGGCCGGGATTATACCATCGGTCTTCCGGGAGAGGACAATGTGGTGGAAGTAACCGCCTATGCCGGAGAAGACGGCCCCGACGAGGACGGCTTCGGCCGGGAAGTATACTACGACCGGTGGCTGCTGGATGAGGGTCTGGAGCCAATCCCCGGTATCCCCATGTGGGCGGCCTATTCCAGCATCGACATGCGCTGCCACGCGCAAGCGTGGAAAGCGCTGCGAAAAAAAGCCGCGGCCGCTGTCGCCGGCCAAACGGCTGCCGAATAAAAAGGAAAAAGCTGCCTGCTGCCGGTAAAGAACGCTGCCCCGGAGATTCTCCGGGGCAGCGTTTTTAAGCATCCGCGGCAATGCGCGCGGCACGGATGATCTGCGCATCCGTCTGCTGAATATGCCATTCGTCCAAGCCGGGAACGCCCATGGGAACGCCCTCCCGCCGGAAGACCATACCGCTTTCCAGATCTGTCTTGCCGCTCATGTGGAAGGCCGTTGCCTGGGGCAAGCGGTCTTTCAAAACCGTAATTCCCTTCGCGTTGACACCGGCACCGATGAGCACCTCCGGGCCGTTCTGTTCCTCCCGGAGCCGAAGCAGCTGACCGATGGTTTCCATGCCCTGCAGGCAGTTCCCCGCCGCGCCGCTGGTAAGCACCGTATCGAAGCCCAGGGCTTTGGCATCCAGATAGGTTCTGCGGGGATCCCGGGATACATCGATGCACCGGTGCAGTGTCAGACCGGCACCGTCCGCGGCTTTCAGCAGAGGCTCCATAGCCTTGCCGTCCAGGTCTGCGTAGGGTGTCAGACAGCCGATGACGAAACCGTCAGCGCCCAGTTTCCGCAGATTTTCCATTTGCGCGGCCATCATATCGATTTCTTCCTGGGTATAGAGGAAATCACCGCCCCTGGGCCGTACCAGGCAGCGAATCGTGATGTCGCTTTCGGCGCGGATTTGCCCAAGCAATTCCCCATAGGGCGTCAGACCGCCGATTGCCAGCGCGGCGCAAAGCTCCAGCCGGTCCGCGCCGCCGGCAATGGCCGCCCGGGCGGAAGCCAAAGAATCCACGCATACTTCCAAAAAACCTGCCATGGCACATACCTCCTTGCTTTTCTTCATTATACCGAAAGGTTTCCGGGATTGCAAGCCGCGCAAAAGCAGGAAAAAATGCCACCTGTTCCCATAGACAAACCAACGTTTTTTGTGTATAATAAAAGGCAAAGGGAAGCGAGTGCAAGTCCTCCCATCAAAAAACATGGAGCGTGAAATTATGAAGCTGATTATTAAGAACGACTATGAAGAAATGAGCGCATGGGCTGCGCAGCATATCGCCAGCGCCATCAACAGCCACAAGGAAGACCGTCCCTTTGTACTGGGTCTGCCTACCGGTTCTTCTCCTTTGGGTGTATATAAAAATCTGATCGCCATGAACAAGGCCGGCCAGGTTTCTTTCAAGAATGTGGTTACCTTCAACATGGACGAATATGTGGGCCTGCCCCGTGAGCACGACCAGAGCTACTGGTACTTCATGCACGACAATTTCTTCAACCATATCGACATCCCCGCGGAGAATATCAACATCCTGAACGGCATGGCAGAAGACCTGGAAGCCGAGTGCGCCCGCTATGAAGAGAAGATCGCTTCCTACGGCGGCATCGACTTATTTCTGGGCGGCAGCGGCGTGGACGGCCACATCGCTTTCAACGAGCCTTTCACCTCTCTGGTCTCCCGTACCGGTGTCCGTGCCCTGACCCAGGACACTCTGATCGTCAATTCCCGTTTCTTCGATAACGACCCCAACAAGGTACCCAAGACCGCGCTGTCCGTGGGTGTCGGCACTGTCTGCGATTCCAAGCAGGTCCTGCTGCTGATCAGCGGCCATGCCAAGGCCCGTGCCCTGCGCCACTGTGTGGAGGGCGGTGTTGACCACGCCTGGACCATCAGCGCTCTGCAGCTGCACCCCGATGGGATCATCGCCTGTGATGAAGCTGCCTGCGGCGAGCTGAAGGTGGATACCTACAAGTATTTCAAGGAAATCTACAAGGACGAGAAGTAACATTTCGGGCGCAGACCCCGAATCAGCCAATGCGGCATGAAACAAGAAAAGCCCCTCCGACAGGAGGGGCTTTTTTGGCGCGGTTTACAGTTCCTTGCCGCCGATGAACACTCTCTTTTCGGAATAGGCGGCGTTGGTGATGATGAAGTCGGCATACTTGCCGGTGTCAATAGAGCCAACCTGATCCAGCACGCCCAGGGCTTTGGCGGGGTTGAAGGTGGCGGCACGAAGGGCTTCTTCCTCACAAATGCCCCAGGAAATGGTGTTGACCAGGCAGGTCCAAAGGTCGGTAACGGAGCAGGAGATGGTATCGGTACCTACCAGCTTGGCGACACCGCCCCGGATCTGCGCCATTTGTCCGCCCAGATCGAACTGATAACCCTCGGGCTGACCGGCGCACCGGCCGGAGTCGGAGACCAGGATCATGCGGTTTTTGAACATGGTGAAGGCCAGCCGCACAGAAGCGGGATGGATATGGTGGCCGTCGCAGATGATCTCTGCCTGGACATTTTCATTTTCCACGCAGGCAGGAATCACACCGGGATTCCGGTGATGAATGGGGGGCATGGTGTTGTACAGGTGGGTCAGATGGGTGATGCCCGCGTCTACGGCAGCCCTGGCATGGTCGTAGTCCGAGTCGGTATGGGCGATGGAAACGGTGCAAAGTGCCTTGGCTTTGGCAATGAATTCCACGGCACCGGGCAGCTCGGGAGCCACATCCACGATGCGGATCAGCCCGTCACAAGCATCATAGAGCTTCTTGAAACCCGCAAAATCGGGATCTTTCAGATAGTCGGGATTTTGGGCACCCCGCTTTTTATAGGAGAAGTAAGGGCCTTCCATCTGAATACCCATGATCCGGGAATGGCCTTCCGGGGCTTCCTCCTTCAGCCGCCTGGCGGTGGCAAAGGCTCTGGCCAAAGCATCATAGGGGAGCGTCATGGAAGCGGGGGCGAAAGAGGTGACACCGCACTGCGCAAAGAATTTTGCCATGGCTTTCAGCCCCTGGTAATTACCGTCGGAGAAGTCGAAACCGGAATTGCCGTGACTGTGCACCTCGATCAGACCGGGAATGACGGTGGCGCCGCCCAGGTCAATGGCATCTTCGGGAACCTGTTCCGGCAGGATCTGACCGAACTTCCCGTCCACTACCTCAAAAGCGCCTTCCCGAAAGGTGAAGTCGCCGCAAAAGATCCGGGCGTTTTTGTAAAACATAAGCATACCTCCTGCCAGTTTGCGCCATAGCGCAGGGGAAAATAAGATTCCGTGACCGGGACACCGGCCGCATATTCCCCAAAGTCCTGGACTTTTCTGTATTATAACGCAGTTTTTTCCCGGATACAACCCTTTGCATGGGGAGCGGGAAGAAATTAACAGAAAAAGCTGTTATTGCATTGCGCGAAGAAGCGCGGTATCCGAAGAAGCACCATCTTCATCCCCGAAAGCGGAAAGCCTTTGATCCGCAGCAATATCGGGGCGCAGATGAAACGGGCATGCAGGGCAGCTTTATGCGCTGCCGTTTATGGCATCGTCGATCTTTTTGCAGGCTGTGGCGCGCATGGTAAGATAGCAGGCAAGTCCACCGATGACATTGGACACCGGCTCCGCCATGAATACGCCCAAAACACCGAAGCCCAGCCGGGGCAGCAGAAGCGTCAGAGGAACGACAATGACGGCTTTGCGCAGCAGGGAGAAGAAAATGGCATGTCTGGCATCGCCCAGGGCTTGGAAGACAGTCTGCCCCGCGAACTGCAATGCCATAAACACAAAGCCGAAGAAATAGATATTCAAAGCACGGATACCCGGTTCGGTCATGGCGGCATCATCCGAGAAGAGCCCAAACCAAAACCTGGGAAACAGCAGGATCACCAGCCATGCCACCATGGTATAGGAAGCGCCGACGATGGTGTTAAACCGGATGCCGGAGCGAACCCGTGTATATGCCTTCGCGCCGTAATTGAAGCTGATCACCGGCTGAGCGCCGTTGCCCACACCGGAAACCGGAAGGGAGAAGATCTCCCGCACGGAGTTGGTCACGGTCATAATGCCCACATACAGGTCGCCGCCAAAGGACTGCAGGGTGGTGTTGCAGGCCACCTGCACCAGGCAGTTGGTGCCCTGCATAATAAAATTGGCCGTTCCCAGCTTGCAGATGGCCGCGGTGATATCCTTACGGATGGCGATGTTCTTCCGCCTCAGGGGGATCAGGATCTTGCTGCCGGTAAGAAACCACAGCACCCAAACAGCGGAGGCTGCCTGGCCGATGATGGTTGCCAGGGCGGCACCGGCAACCCCCATATGCAGGCCGAAGATGAAAACGGGGTCTAAGACAATGTTGCAAACAGCGCCGATGACAATGGAATACATGCCGATCTTGGGGAATCCCTGGGCATTGATGTAGCCGTTCATGCCGGTGGCGATCATGGAAAATACCGTGCCGATCAAATAGATGTTCAAATATTCTCTGGCATACACGAAAGAAGCTTCACTGGCACCGAAAGCAAAGAGAATCGGCTTCATAAAGAGAAAGCCCGCGGCGGTCAGCACAATGGAACTGCCTGCCAGCAGCGCGAAGGCATTGCCTAAGATCTTACCGGCCCTTTCCTCATTCCCCGCGCCCCGTTCCATGGAGAACAGCGGCACACCGCCTACACCGAACAGCGCCGTAAAGGCCATAATCAGCGTGATCACGGGGAATGTCAGGCCGACGCCGGTCAAAGCCAGGCTGTCGCCGTTTCCCATATGCCCCAAATAAATACGGTCTACCACATTGTACAGCAGATGCACCAGCTGGGCAACGGTCAGCGGGATCGCCTGGGATACGATCCGCTTCCACACCGGCCCCG